>DASPHQ010001277.1:0-13609 GCA_035629595.1 Urbifossiella sp.
GCTTCAGCCCGCGCTAGCGGTGGCGGAGTCCGTTCCCCATGACCCCTTGTTGAACATCTCAGGTGGGCGCGGGCTGAAGCCCGCGGCTACCGAACCGTAGCCAGCGCCAGGAAGTTCCGCAGGATCGTCGGCCCCTCGACCGTCAGGAAGCTCTCGGGGTGGAACTGCACCCCGTGCAGCGGCCACGTCTTGTGCCGCACCCCCATGATCTCGCCTTCGGCCGTCCACGCACTGACCTCGAAGTCCGGATTCGTCCACGTCTCGCGCCGGATCACCAGCGAGTGGTACCGCGTCGCGTCGAACGGGTTCGACATCCCCGCGAACACGCCCCGGCCGTCGTGGTGGATCGGCGACACCTTGCCGTGCATGATGCGGCTGTTGCGGACGACCTCGCCGCCGAAGCTGTGGCCAATGCACTGGTGGCCGAGGCACACGCCGAAGATCGGCCGCGTCGGCGCGAACCGCGTCAGCACGTCGTTGCAGATGCCGGCCTCCTTCGGGGTGCAAGGGCCGGGCGACAGGATGATGTGCGTCGGGTGCAGTTCCTCGATCTCGGCCAGCGTGATCTGGTCGTTGCGGACCACCTGCATCGGCAGCGTCGGGTCGATCTCCCCGAACCGCTGGACGAGGTTGTACGTGAATGAATCGTAGTTGTCGATCAGCAGAATCATCGGCTTTACGATTGGCGTGTGGGGAGCTTCTGGGCGCTGTTGGCGGTCGCGTCGAACTTCACGGCCGGGTCGGTCACGACCTCCAGGTACGCGGCCGTCGCCGGAATGTCGTACCACGCCCCGTCGGCGAAGTCCACGATCGCGCGGCCGCCGTAGTTCACCGTCACCACGCGGCCGACCTGGCCGGCGAAGCGGGTGTACTCGGGCAGCCCGTCGCGGACGCGGACGTACTTGTCCGTCCACTCGGCCTTCAGCGCCTCGGCCTCGTCGAAGCTCGGGAACCGCACGGCTACCTCCGCACCGGGGCGGGAACGTCGATGGCCTTCACGAACCGGCAGGCGTCGGCGGCGCCGTACTCGCGGTCCATGCCGGGGTCGTGCCAGTCCACCGCGAGCGGGCCGTCGTAGCCGATCTCGTTCAGCACCCGCACCAGGCCCGGCCAGTCGATGCCGCCGTGGCCCGGCGAGCGGAACTGCCAGCCGGCCCGCGGGTCGCCGCTCGGCCAGTAGCCGGCCAGCAGCCCGGCCCGGCCGTCGAGCGTCAGCTGGGCGTCCTTCACGTGGACGTGGAAGATTCTATCGGGAAACCGCCGCAGGAACGCGGCCGGGTCCACGCCCTGCCAGTGAAGGTGGCTCGGGTCGAACAGGAAGCCGAACTCCTCGCGGCCGCCGAGGGCGTCGAGCACCAGTTCCGCCGAATACAGGTCGAACGCCATCTGACCGGGGTGAACCTCGCACGCGAACCGCACGCCGCAGTCGCGGGCGGCGTCGAGGATCGGGTGCCACGCGGCGGCGAACTCCTTCAGTGCGTCGGCGATCACGTCTGAGCGCGGAGCCGGGTAGCCGGCGACGTAGCCCCAGATCGGCGAGCCGGTGAAGCCGCTGACCACGGCCGCGCCGAGTCGCTCCGCCAGGCGGAACGTCGCCGTCATCTCCTCGGTGGCGCGCTGCCGCACGCCCTCTGGGCGGCCGTCGCCCCAGACGTACTCGGGGAGCAGTCCCTGGTGCCGCTTGTCGATGGGGTCCGAGACGGCCTGCCCGACCTTGTGGTTGGCGACGACGGGAACCTGCAGGTCGCTGCGGGCCAGCAGGTCGAGGCGGGCGGGGCCGTAGGCGTCGTCGGAGAGGGCGCGCTGGACTTCGAGGTGGTCGCCCCAGCAGCACAACTCGAATCCGTCGTAGCCCCAGGCGGCGGCCTTGCCGGCGAGGGCGTCGAGCGGCACGTCGGCCCACGGGCCGCTGAACAGCAACACCGGGCGAGGCATGGGTTCGTCCGTGAAGCTCTAGGGCAAAAAAGCCCACCCGTCGCGACGGGTGGGCTTCGCCTGCGACACACTCACACCGCCCGCATCACACGATCGGCTTGTCGTCCGGCCGCGGCTCGACCCCGGGCTCCAGCGCCGGCGGCTCCTCCGCGACCACCGGCGGCGGGGGCGGCGGCAGCACCGGCGGCGGGCTGTACACGATCGGCGGCGGGCTCATCACGACCGGCGGCGGCGGGGGCGGCGGCACCACCGGCGGGGGCGGCACCACCGGCGCCGTGATGACATTCAGCGGGGTGCTGCCCGCCGGGCCGGACGCGATCACAGGGTTCTCGGCCGACGTCGGCTTCGGCGGGGCCAGCGGCGCCTCCGGCTCGTCGTCCTCCAGGAACACCTCGTCCGGCTCCGCCTCGTCCACCTTCTTCCGCATCAGGAAGTAGATCGCCGTCGCGGCCGTCCAGAAGAAGCTGTAGCTGAACCCGAGCATCATCAGGAACGCCAGCCCGAGCCAGAACCCGACCAGCCCGGCGCCCCACGTGTTGAACCAGTAGAAACTCTCCCGGTTGCGGGCGAACTCGGCCGCGTCCTTCGGCGCGTACACGTCCACCACGCGGCCCGTCGGCGACACCGCGGTGCTGTGGGTCACCTCGTACGGACTCCCCTGGAGCATCAGCTCCTTCCACCCGAACGACTCCGGGGCGTAGATGAACAGGTACTCCGGCTTGCGGCTCTCCGCCATCGCGCTCGCCGGCAGCCCGACCGCCCACTTGGCGACGTACACTGCCAGCGACGTGAAGAACAGCACGAAGAACGTCACGACCGCGCCGTACAGCACCGCCACGAACCAGTACCACAGGTAGCTCCACGGCGACTGGTAGACGTAGTTCACCGACCGGCTCAGGGCGTCGAACGTGTCGGAGCTGTCCCCCTCGACCGACAGCGTCGGGTACATCAGCGGGTAGCCCACGAGGCCGACCAGGAAGATCGCCATGATGACGCCGGCCAGGAGCACCAGCGGCAGCAACAGGCCGAGGAGGATCAGGTCGCCGAAGAGCGGGATCAGGGCGATCGACCCGTAGACGAACAGCCCCAGGATGACGACGCCGATGATCGCCAGCGGCACCATCGGCGACAGGAGGTAGTTCACGTACCGGGTGGACACGAACTGCACCGCCTGCCGCAGCGTCACCGGCCCGCGGCCGGCGAGGCTCACCGCCGCCAGCCGGGTGATGACGCCGCCGAAGAACGCCCACACCGCCACGTTCCACAGGATCAGGAAGAACAGGTACACCCGCGTCTGGGCGCCGACGCCCGGCGACACCATCTTCGCCACCGGCACCAGCAGCTTCACCAGCGGTTCGACCAAAACGGGAATCGACCCGCTGACGAACCGGCCGATCGAGTCGGCGCGCTCGGTGGCGGAGCCGCTGAGGACGTTCGTGCCGAACAGGAACGGGTTCGGGCCGCGGTACTCGTCCCACGGGGCGGCGCGGAACCGGCCGACCGCGACCGGCCGCTTCGTCACCGGATCGACCTCGTCGGACGGGCCGGCGAGGTCGGCCATGACGCGCCACTTGTCGAAGTCGGAGGCGAACCGCTTGTTGCCGATCTCGGTCGCGTCGTCGGTGGTGTAGAAGGCGTCGGTACCCGGCTTCTTCCGGCCGTCGAACTCCTTGGTGATGGCGGCGTTGCTGTACTCGGGGGCGCTGCGGTCCGGCGCCTTGTAGTAGAAGAGCGCCGACAGCGCCCACCACCCGACCGACATGACGAGGATGCCGGCGGCGGCGACCAGCAGCTTCCGCGGGTCGAGGGCGACCTGGAAGCAGCGGAAGATGCTCATCCACGGGAACGTGGCCCGGAAGCTGAATCCGGGAGCGGCGTCACGCCCGTCGGCCATGCTGGTTCCTCGGTCGGATTGATGCGGGGCGCGCGGCATGCGGGGCCGCGGCGGGTCGGGGGTACAATATACCCCCCGTTCCCGGACCGGCCACCGACGCCCGCGGAACGCGGGTTGCATCCGTGTCGGGAACATCGCCCGGGAGAACAGGCATGACCCCCGACCCGACGGACGTGGTGAAGGTGGCGAGCGCCGACCACGTGACGACCGAGTTGTACCGCAACGAGCTAGCCGCGGAGGGGATCGACGCGCGGGTGCTCGGCGAGAGTTTGGAGGCGAGCTTCGGCACCGCGATCCACGGCTCGGTCGAGCTGTGGGTTCACCGGGGAGACGCCGAGCGGGCGGCCGCGGTGATCCGGCGGATGGAGGCGGAGCGCGGCGAACCGATGGAGGCGGAGGTGGGGTAGAGCCGAGAAAGCCCACCCGCCGCGGCGGGTGGGCTTTATTGACAACCCTTTACTTCAGCGACTCCTTGAGCGCCTTGATGGGGCTGACGCGGACCTTGTTGTAGGCCGGCTTGTCCTTGGTGACGTACATCTGGCCGTTGAGCGGGTTCTTCTTCTCGACGCCGCCCTTGACCGCCTTCACCTTCGTGACGCTCATCCGGGCCAGGCCGGGGATGACCAGCTTCCCGACGCCCTTGCCGCTCAGCTCGCGCTGCACCATCTCGACGATGCCGGCCAGCACCGCGTCGACCTGCTTCTTGGTCAGCTCGGTCTTCTCGGCCAGTTCGGCCAGGAACGCGGACTTGGTCAGCGCCTTCTTCGGGGCCTTCGCCATGACGTGTCTCCGGTCGGTGTGGAACGTAATCCCGAAACTGCCTGAAAACTAAGGGTTCGCGCGGGGGGTGTCAACGGACCCCCCGGGATTTCCGCGATTTTGTGCCAGTCTTTTCCCCGGAACCGGAGTTTTCGGGGCAGATAGACCGTTTTCCACGAGCTCACGCCGACCGCGCACCCGGCACGAGCCGCACGACCGACCCCCTCCCGCCGGCCGCCGCGGCGCGGTACGATCGAGTCACCGACGAACCGCGGCCCTGTCGTCGTACTCCCTTCCATCCCGCCGCGGGCGTCGGTTTTCATCCCCGTCATACTCATTCGTGGGGGTCCGTCATGCGCGTCCTGGCCCGTCTGTCCGTGTTCGCCCTCGCGCCGCTGGTCGGTGGCGTGTGCCGCGCCACGGGGGTCGCCGTCGCCGCCGAGGGGGCGTCGGCCGTGGCCCGCTTCCTCGCCGACCGCCTGTCCGACCAGAGCCTCCGCGTCGCCGCCGCGCTGCGCGACGCCGCCGACCGGGCCTGGACCACGCTCGACCGCGCCCTCGCCGGCGAGTCGGCCCTGGCCGTGGCCGACCGCGCCGAGGACCGCGCCTTCCGCGAACAGCTGCGGCTGTTCGTGCTGGCCGCGCAGACCGACGGCCGGGCGACCGCCGACCCGGGCTTCGTGCCGCGCTGCCGTACCGAGCTGACCGCAGCGAAGGCCGCCGGCCTCCTCGCCGGCGACGCCGACCCCGTCGCCCTCGCCGACGGCCTCGGCACCCTGACGCGCTTCGACGAGCCGACGGCGCTGCTGGCGGCGCAGTGGGGCGTGGCCGACGCACTCGCGGCCGACCTGCACGGCGAGGGCTACCCCGCTCTGGGGGCGCTGGTGGCGCTCCGGCCGGCGGCGGACCCGACTGCGGCTCCGCTGCTGGCGGTGGCGGTGCGCTACTACTTCCGCCGGTCGGTGGAGGAGGACCCGCGGTTGTTCCAGGGGCTGGCGTTCGCGCAGCTCGAACGGCTCGGCAAGGCCCAGGAGGACGGCGCCGCCCAGCTGGCGGCGCTGATGGGTCGGTACGTCGAGCGGCTCGAGGCGCGGCTCGGCGAGTTGAAGGACACGGCGCTGACGACGCGGGCGGAGGTGCGGGCGCTGGTAGCCGCGCTGGCGGGTACAGGGCCGAGCCCGGTGGTCCTAGTGGAAGCTCAAGACGTTGTGAAGCCCGGGGACGGCCGTCCCCGGGCGGTGGAGCCCACGCGCGCCGCTGTCCTCTCTGTTCACACCGGGGCCGTTGCCTGCCTCGCCGTCTCGCCCGACGGCACACGGGCCGTTTCCGGCGGGGCCGACCGCGGCATCGTCGTGTGGGACCTCGTCGCCCGTCGGGAGCTGCGCGTGATGCCCGGCCACCGCGACCGGGTGTGCTGCCTCGCGTTCGGACCCGACGGCCGGAAGGTGCTGTCCAGCAGCCTCGACCAGACGGTGCGCGTGTGGGACGTCGACGCCGGCATCGAGCTGAAGAGTTTCGACCGGCAGACGAACCGCAGCGCGGCGTTCGCCCCGGACGGCAAGACGGCCCTGTGCGGCGCCCTCTACGACGGCAAGCTCCGCTTGTTCGACGTGACCACCGGCAAGGCGCTGAAGGTGCTGCCGGGGCACGCCGACTGGGTGGTGGGTGTGGCGTTCGCGGCCGACGGCAAGCTGGCCCTGTCCGGCGGGCTCGACCGCACGGTGAAGCTGTGGGACGTGCCGACCGGCCGGCTGCTGCGGACGTTCGCGCTGAAGAACACGATCCTGTCGTGCGTGGCGTTCAGCCCGGACGGGTGGCGGGTGCTGTCGGCCGGCGTCGACGGGCTGGTGCGGGTGTGGGACACGTTCACGGGTGCGGAGCTGTTCCGGCTGGTGGGCCACACGGACGCGGTGTCGTGCGTCAGCCCGGCGCCGGACGGTGACCGCGCCGCGTCGGCCGGGCACGACGGCACCGTTCGCGTGTGGGACCTGCGGACGCGGAAGGAGCTCGCGCGCTTCACCGGGCACTCCGGGAATGTGCTGACGGTCGCCTTCGCACCCGATGGCAACGCGGTGCTGTCGGGCGGCGACGACGGCACGGTGCGGGTGTGGATGCTTTGACCGGCTTCACGGCATCTTGGGAGGCGGAACGACCTTGCGAGGGGGTGGCGCGGTGGCTAGTTTTCGCTTCCGCCCGAAATGCTCGGGGTTGGAGATGCCATGATCCACGAGATCCCAGTGTGCGTTCATCCACTCGTGGTATGGGATGTATTCTCGCGGAGGAGCTCCTGGAGGACGCGGGGGGCCACGCCGGAGGTTTTCAGCTTCCTCCGGCAGCGGGGGTATATGTCCGCCTATCCGCTTATCGATGGTCACGTAGTTGCAAGTCCCACGACCCATGAACTTGGAGTACAGAATAGTGACCTCGTCACCGACTCGAACGTCTGTGATTCGGTAGAGAAACTGAGGCGACACGGACTGAGTCTGTGGACGACCTGGGAGCGGACGTTGGGGGTTTGGCATCTTCCCAGCAGCCAAGTCATCTGAGAGACCGAACTGCTGTTGTGGGATCGTGAGATCTGGACCCTGAATCGTAATCGACATCTTTGTCAGTTGTGTCACTTGACCCCAGTAGGCCAAGTGCCCCCCGTCCCCAGGTACGGCCGGTGGCTGCGGGCGAGGTAATGGCTGGGCCAAGACGACCGTCCCTGCCGAAGTGATGGCGACGACCGTTGCCGCACGGAGGATCGCTGCGAATGGGATCATGCTAGCACCTCCACTTCGTGCAGGACTTCAGGGGGTATACGTGTACGAAAGAACCCCCACTGCTGCCGAAAATGGTGGCGCAGGTAGGGACAATGCCCAGCCGTCCCCGGTGAACAAGAAATCGTTGGCGGCTGATAGCTGACCCCCGGCGAGAATGTTCCACGACCCGGAGAAGGAGGGGTATTCCACTTCATCCTCACCATCCAGCGGGACCGGGGCAATAACGCCATTCGAGAAGGTCATCGTCCCAGTGATGGTGAGCAGATCACAATTGCCAGTTGTCTGGTCACCATCAATCCGCGGTCTGTAAGATCGTCGTAACCCAATGTCTCGGTGGTGATTCCGGCTGGATCGGCCGTCGCATCGCTCCAACGCTGATTCCTCCAGACGACTCAATGCTTCTGGGACGGGGTACCCCTCTCGCCTGGAACCAAGAAACTCGCTTGGAATGTTCCCGGACTGGCACCCCGCGCCGCGACTCGTAAGCTGGCACCGACCCCGATTCCCACCCCGAGGCTCCGATGGCCCAGCCCGCGTTCGACGCCCTGGACGGGCTTTGCGTCAACACCATCCGCACGCTGGCCATGGACGCGGTGCAGAAGGCCAACAGCGGCCACCCCGGCGCCCCGATGGGCCTCGCCCCCGTCGCCTACGTGCTGTGGAACCGGTTCCTCAACTACGACCCCAAGTTCCCCTACTGGACCAACCGCGACCGCTTCGTGCTGTCGAACGGCCACGCGTCGATGCTGCTGTACTCGCTCGTCCACCTGGCCGGCGTCGTGGACCGCGACGAGCACGGCAAGCCGAAGGACACGCCGAGCCTGCCGATGGAGCAGCTGAAGCAGTTCCGACAGTTCGGCAGCCGCACGCCGGGCCACCCCGAGCAGGAGGCGACCAGCGGCATCGAGACGACGACCGGCCCGCTCGGCCAGGGCGTCGGCAACGCGGTCGGCATGGCGATCGCGCAGAAGTGGATGGCCGGCTACTACGGCCGGCCGGGGTTCGAGGCGCTGTTCGAGCACAAGGTGTACGCCATCTGCGGCGACGGCTGCATGATGGAGGGCGTGGCGTCGGAGGCCGCGTCGCTCGCCGGGCACCTCAAGCTCGACAACCTGTGCCTGATCTATGACGACAACGGCATCACCATCGACGGCCACACGCACCTGGCGTTCAGCGAGGACGTGGGGAAGCGGTTCGAGGCCTACGGCTGGAACGTCCTGCGGGTGAACGACGGCAACGACGCCGCCGGCATGGCGGCGGCGCTGGAGACGTTCAACAGCGGCGCCACGAAGCCGACGCTGATCGTGCTGAAGACGGTGATCGGCTACGGCTCGCCGAACAAGGCCGACACCCACTCCGCCCACGGCGAGCCGCTCGGCGCGGACGAGAACAAGCTGACGAAGAAGGCCTACGGCTGGCCGGAGGACTCGTCGTTCCTGGTGCCGGACGGCGTGTACGGCCGCTTCGCCGACGGCATCGGCGAGCGCGGCGCCGCCGCCCGGGCGTCGTGGGACACGCTCTTCGCCGAGTACAAGTTGAAGCACCCGGAGCAGGCGAAGCAGATCGAGACGCTGGAGCAGCGCGAGCTGCCGGCGGGCTGGGACAAGGACATCCCCGTGTTCCCGGCCGACCCGAAGGGGCTGGCGACGCGGGACAGCTCGGGGCAGGTGCTCAACGCCATCGCCAAGAACGTGCCGTGGGTCGTCGGCGGGTCGGCCGATCTGAACCCGTCCACGAAGACGTTCATGAAGTTCGAGGGCGCCGGCGTGTTCACGTCGAAGACGCCGGCCGGGCGGAACATCCACTTCGGCGTCCGCGAGCACGGCATGGGCGCCGTCATGAACGGCCTGGCGCTGTCGAACCTGAAGGCCTACGGGTCCGGGTTCTTCATCTTCAGCGACTACGGCCGCGGGGCGCTGCGGCTCGGCGCCGTGATGCACATCCCGGTCATTTACGTGTTCACCCACGACAGCATCGGCGTCGGCGAGGACGGCCCGACCCACCAACCGATCGAGCACCTGGCGAGCCTGCGGGCGATGCCGAACATGGTGGTCATCCGCCCCGGCGACGCGAACGAGGTGGCCGAGGCGTACCGGTACACGGTCCAGCAGAAGCACCAGCCGGTCACGCTGCTGATGACCCGACAGGCGCTGCCGACGCTCGACCGCACCAAGTACGCCCCGGCGACCGGGGTGCAGAAGGGCGGATACGTCCTCGGCGACGCCGCCGGCGGGAAGCCGGACGTGATCCTGATCGGCACCGGGAGCGAGGTGTCGATGGTGGTCGAGGCTTACGAGAAGCTGACGGCCGAGGGCGTGAAGGCCCGGGTGGTGAGCCTGCCGAGCTGGGAGCTGTTCGAGAAGCAGGACCAGGCGTACCGCGATTCGGTGCTGCCGCCGGGGGTGACGGCCCGGGTGTGCGTCGAGATGGCGGCGGCGTTCGGCTGGGAGCGGTACGCCGGCCCGACGGGCGCGATCATCGCCATGCGGTCGTTCGGCGCGTCGGCGCCGCTGAAGGACCTGATGAAGCACTTCGGGTTCAGCGTCGAGAACGTGATGAAGGCGGCGCGGGAGCAGCTGGCTAAGAAGTAATCGCCCCCGAAGCCCGGGGACGGCCGTCCCCGGGCTTTCACGCGCCGTTCAGCTCCAACTCGAACCGGTCGGCGTCCACGAACTCTCCCGCACTCAGATCGAACACCCGCCGCAGCCCGCGCAGGCGGGTACCGTCGATCTCGTACTCGTGGTAGCCCCACAGCTTCTCCTGGCAGGTGCTGCCGACGCACACCGAATGGAACGGCTGATTCTCCCCGGCTTCGAGCACGTACCACGCGTGCTTGTGGCCGTGGAGCCACAGCCCGACGCCGCACGCCGCGGCCGCGTCGCGCGCTTCCGCCCAGTCGAGGAGCCGGTGCCAGCGGGCCTCCGGGTGTCGGCCGCGCGTCAGAAGCGGGTAGTGACTCACCACGACCCGCGGGCCGGCGTCCAGCTTCTCGCACAGCACCTTCAGCCGCTCCAGCTGCGCCGAACCCACGCGGCCGGTCGCGTCCCACGGCAGCGCGTTCGGCTTCGCCGAGTTCAGCGCGATGAGCCAGACGTGGCCGACCTTCTTGGCGAACGGGTACGTGTGGGTGTCGTCGGCGCGCTCGCCCTGCTGCCACGCCGAGAACGCGAACTCAAACGTCCGCCGGCGCGCGACGCCGAACGTGTACAGGTCGTGGTTCCCCGGCACCGCCAGCGCCGGCGGCAGCGTCGCGTCCCACACGCCGAGCCGCTTCGCCGACTCGGTCATCTCCGTGTCGAACGCCATCGTGGTGGCGTCGCCGGAGAAGACGAGCTGGTCATACCCGCGGGTGCGGCAGTCGGCGAGCAGCGCCTCGACCACCTGGTTCGCGTAGCGGAAGCGGTGACCGCGCCCGCGCAGGCGCACGTTGACCCAGCCGGTGCCGCGCTTGGTGAACAGGTCTCCGAAGCGCCACCCGACCCGCGGGGCGGTGAGGTGCACGTCGCTGAAGTGGATCAGGCGGATCGGCATGGGGATGAAGGATGAGGGACGAAGGATGAAGCCGAACACGCGGCGACTCGTAGGATTTTATTCATCCTTCATCCCTCATCCCTCATCCCTCCCATGATCCGCTACGACTTCGCCGGTAAGGCCGTGCTCGTCACCGGGAGTTCCCGCGGCATCGGGGCCGCCATCCTCACCGCGTTCGCGCGGGCGGGCGCGGAATGCGTCCTTCACTACTGGGACGACCCGGACGGGCTCAACCGCGCCGACGCCGACGCGCTCGCGGAGCAACTCCGTTCCCCCGGTGAGGCCGTCAACGCGATGGACACCTCGGGCCGCGTCGTCGGTCGGTTTCAACCACCACCACCGGCCACGGTTCACCCCATCGCCGCCGATGTCCGCGACGCCGCCCAGGTGGAGGCGCTCATGCGCGAGGCGAAGGAGCGGTTCGGCGGGCTCGACGTGGTCGTGAACAACGCCGGCATCATCCGCGACCGCACCCTGAAGAAGATGACGCCGGACGAGTGGCACGCCGTCATCCAGACCAACCTCGACGGCGTGTTCCACGGCTGCAAGTACGGCGCGGAGGTGCTGCGCGACGGCGGCCGCATCGTGAACATCGCGTCGGTGGCGGGGCTGGTCGGCTTCCACGGGCAGGCGAACTACGCGGCGGCGAAGGCCGGCGTCATCGGCATGACGCGGGTGCTGGCGAAGGAGCTGGCCCGCCGCGGCATCACGGTGAACGCCGTCGCCCCGGGGGTAATCCAGACTCCGATGCTCGGCGAGGTCAAGCCCGAGGTGATGGCCGAGTACCTGAAACAAATCCCCGCCGGGCGACTGGGGAAGCCGGAGGACGTGGCGAACGCGGTGCTGTTCCTCGCCAGCGACGAGAGCAGCTACATCACCGGTCAGGTGCTGCCGGTCACCGGCGGGTGGGTGTAACCGTGAAGCAACTGACCATCGTCGTGAAGCCGTTCCGGGCCGAAGCCGTGCTCGCGGTCATCGCCGAGATGGGCGTGACTGTTTGCGCCGTCCGCGAGGCGAAGGGGTACGGCCGGCAGAAGGGCTACCTCGACCGCTACCGAGGCTCGGAGTACAGCGCGGCCTACCTGCCGAAGGTAGAAATCACCGTGTGGGTGACCGACGACGCGGCACACGAGCTGGCCGACCGCGTCGCCCGCACGGCCCGCACCGGACGCATCGGTGACGGCAAGATCTTCGTCGTCCCGACCGCGTGGCCCGACGCGCTCGAATTCTGACCCACTTCCCCGCGATCCCACCTGCCGTGTTCTAGGCTCGCGTCACAGCGTTCCGACGCGCCGGCAGCGGGGGTGGGGCGTGCTCAAGGTCTTGATTCCCGGGCTGATCGTCCTGGCGATCGTCTGGCAGGTGAAGATCCCGAACGGGTGGCTCCCCGGGAACAACGCCGGGCTGGCGAAGGCCGACCCGCAGAAGGACGCCGCCGCGAAGGCCGAGGCTGCGCGGAAGGCCGCCGACGCGGTCGCGGTCCGCCGCTTCACCGACCCGGCCGGGTTGTTTGAGGTCGACTTCCCCGGCAAGCCCGAAGAAGGGAACGTCTCCGGCAACGATATCTACAACTTCAACCCCTTGAGCGTCGCCGGGAAGACCTTCACGAAGACGCACGACGGCATCAAGTTCCAGGTCCGCTGGGAGCGCTGGCACACGGTCGCCAAGACTCCCCAGGCCCGGCTCGACTTCATGAAGCCGAAGATGCTGAGCGGCCCCGGCATGGTTCCCCCGCGGTGGAAGTCGATCGAGTCGGCCAACGGAGTGAAGGGCATCGAGGCGGCCGGCGTGTACGAGGACCAGCCGCGGCGGTACAAGATGAAGCGCGTGTTCCTCGTCCCCGAGAAGGAGGGCGTGGACCGCTACTACTCGGCCACCGTGAGCGGCCCCGCGGACTGGCTCCCGACCGAAAAGGCCCGGGCATTCATCGAGTCGTTCGAGCTCACCGAGGCGGCCGCGCTCTACCCCCTTCCCGGCGCCCCCGCCAGGTAACCCACCCGAGGCACTCATGGGCAAGGTACTGCTCGGGCTCGTCGCCGCCGGCCTCATCGCGTTGATGGTGAAGGGCGTGGCCGACGGAGCCGGCCAGAAGCTCGCCGCCGTGCGCGAGGCGAAGCCGGACGCACCCGCGAAGGCGCCGGAGCGGGGCACGGTGATCTCGTTCGACGACCCGGTCGGGTGCTACCGGGTGATGCTCCCGCACGAGCCGAACCACCTGCCCGCCGACACCCAATGGCTTCAGGGCGTCGGCCGCGGCATCGCGGTCAACGTCCCTGAGCCGCGCGTGCACCTCGAGGTCCGCGTCGATTTCATCGGGTCGGACGAGCCGAACACGCCGCGGCAGACGGCGGCCTGGATCGCCAAGAAGCACCTCACCCGCGACCAGCGGCCGGGCGACTTCGACAAGGTGAAGTTCTCGCGCACGGCCTCCGGGGCCGAGGTGGCGGACTACGACTTCGTGTGGCGCGGTAACGGAGCGAAGGCGAGCCGCACCCGCCACGTCCTGTACAGGAAGTGGCTCTACACGCTCTTCGCTTCCGGCCTCCCCGACCGGATGGACGAGCCCGAAATCCACACCCTCTTCGCTTGACTGGTGCCGATTCTAAAGCCGTCCGCGGGGTAGCATGGGGTTGCTGACGACCCCCGGCCATCGCCCGCGGACGGCTACCCATGATCCTACCACCCGAGGCCCACCCGCTGGTCCAGGTCCTCGCCCTGCACTTCA
>DASPHQ010001278.1:0-6537 GCA_035629595.1 Urbifossiella sp.
GGAACCCGCGGCGGCGGCACACGCTGATCATGAAGAACGTGGCCGGGCTGCACAACCGGATGTTCGCCTGACACGACGCCGGGGACCGGGGCGGTGTGCCCGCACCACCAACCAGTTAATGTGCAGCGACTCTATTGAGTCCGCAAGACGAAAGAGTGTCAGAGTGACGGGCCGCGGTCTATCGCCACAACTGCTGCGCCGGTAAGAGATAGACACGAATCGCTCGCCGGCACTGCCTTCGGACACCGGCCTGAGTGTGGGAATGATGAGAATCCTTGCGACCGAACCCATTCGAAGCTAATCTGATGGGAAGCCCCCCGCCACCGGTCGCCGACCGCGTCCCGCCTTCCCCGGAGCCTCCCTGATGGTGCGGATCGTGGCCCTGGTCGCGGTCGGGTCGGCGACGCTCGCCAGCTTCGCCGGCGGGTGGTACTACGCCGTCGCCGGCCGGTCCGACGCCGCGCCGCAGGTCGCCGCCGCCGAACCGCAAGCC
Organism: Urbifossiella sp.; assembly: GCA_035629595.1. GTDB lineage: Bacteria > Planctomycetota > Planctomycetia > Gemmatales > Gemmataceae > Urbifossiella. The sequence goes on from DASPHQ010001278.1 coordinate 494, forward strand.
GCGCAGCCTCAAGCCGCGCCCGTACCCGCGCCGAAGGACGATCCGGCGTTCAAGGACAAGGTGCTCCCCTTCCTCAACAAGTACTGCATCGGCTGCCACAACAGCGACAAGGCGGCCGGCGGGCTCGCGCTCGACGGCTTCAAGACGGAAGCCGAGGCCCGGAAGAACCGCAAGGACTGGGGGGCCGTACAGCACGCCCTCGCCGCCAACGACATGCCGCCCAAGAAGAAGGAGCAGCCGACCAAGGAGGAGCGCGAGTTCGTCATCAACTGGATCGAAACCGCCCTCACCCGCGTGGACTGCGGCCTCAACCGCGACCCCGGCCGCGTCACCCTCCGGCGGCTCAACCGCGCCGAGTACAACAACACCGTCCGCGACCTGTGCGGCGTCACCGTCCGCCCAGCCGACGAATTCCCGTCCGACGACGTGGGCTACGGCTTCGACAACATCGGCGACGTCCTCTCCTTCCAGCCGATCCTCCTCGAAAAGTACATGACCGCGGCCGAGAAGGTGCTCGCGGCCGCGCTCAACGGACCGGCCCCCGTCCGGCAGGACAAGCAGACCAACCGGCCGCAGGCGATCCAGGTCATCCCCCGTGAGGCGAAGAAGCGAGACGGCCCGAAGGGGGAGCCGAAGATCCTCTTCACCACCGAGGGCTCCGCGTTCTTGGAGCGGTTCAACTTCGCCGCCACCGGCGACTACGCCATCCGCCTCAAGGCCACCGGCACGAAGGTCGCCGGCGAGGCTCCGAAGGTGGTGCTGCGGGTGGACGGCAAGGACGTCAAGACCCTCACCGTGGACGCCCCGCCGGGGAAGGCGCAGGTGTACGAGGTGAAGGCCCGGTTCGAGGCCGGCGAGAAGCGCGTCGCCTTCGCGTTCGTCAACCCGAAGGAGGACAAGGAGGCGAAGGCGTCCCGCGAGCTCGGCGTCGAGTTCCTGGAGATCGAGGGGCCGATCGGGTACGTGGACAAGAACATCCCCGAGGGGCAGAAACGGATCCTCGTGTCGCGCCCGACCGGCCCGGCCGACGCCCGTAAGGCCGCCGAGACGGTGCTGACGAACTTCGCCCGCCGCGCCTACCGCCGCCCGGTGCAGCCGGACGAGGTGCAGCGCCTCCTGCGCCTCTACGACGCGGCCACCACCCGCGGCGACGCCTGGGACCAGGCCATTCGGTTGCCGCTGAAGGCGGTCTTGTGTTCGCCGCACTTCCTCTACCGGATCGAGGACGACCCCGAGAACCCCGAGGGCGTCCGCACCCTGAACGACTGGGAGTTCGCCACCCGGCTCAGCTACTTCCTGTGGTCGAGCATGCCGGACGAGGAGCTGTTCCGCCTCGCCGGCGCCACCGAGTTGCGCAAGCCGGACGTGCTCGAAGCCCAGGTGGGGCGGATGCTCCGCGACCCGAAGGCGAAGGCGCTGACCGAGAATTTCGCGGGCCAGTGGCTCCAGCTGCGGAACCTCAAGACGCTGACGCCGGACAAGGGCTTCTTCCCGGGCTGGGACGAGGCGCTGCGGACGGGCATGATCGGCGAGGCCGAGGCGTTCTTCGAGCACGTCGTGCAGAACGACCGCAGCGCCCTCGAGTTCCTGGACGCGGACTACACGTTCGTGAACCAGCGGATGGCCGAGCACTACGGCATCCGCGACATTTTCGGGAAGAGCTTCCGCAAGGTGACACTGCCGGACAACCGCCGCGGCGGCGTCATCACGATGGCGAGCACGCTCACGGTCACGTCCAACCCGACGCGCACCAGCCCGGTGAAGCGCGGGGTGTGGATTCTCGACAACATCCTCGGCACGCCGCCGCCGCCGCCGGCCCCGGACGTGCCCGACCTGCCGCCGACGGCCCAGCTCAAGGGGACGCTGCGGCAGCAGATGGAGCAGCACCGGGTGAACCCGATCTGCGCCGGCTGCCACGCCCGCTTCGACCCGCTCGGCTTCGGCCTCGAAAACTTCGACGGCATCGGCGGCTGGCGGACGCAGGACAACAAGCAGCCGATCGACAGCAGCGGCGAACTGATCGGCGGCGTCAAGTTCAGCGGCCCGGCGGAGCTCCGCAAGGTTCTCGTCGGAAAGAGTGACCAGTTCCGCCGCTGTCTGGCCGAAAAGCTTTTGACGTTCGCGTTGGGCCGCGGTCTGGAGTACTATGACAAGTGTGCCCTGGACGACGTGGTCGGCCGGGCATGCGGCAGCCAGGATCGATTCTCCGCCTACGTCCTCGCGGTGGTAACCTCGGACCCGTTCCAGAAGCGCAAGGGGAGACGGAGCGAATGACCAGCAAAACGCCCATCAGCCGCCGGACGGTCCTCCGCGGGCTCGGCACCGCGGTCGCGCTGCCGTGGCTCGAGTCGCTCGGGTTCGCGCAGTCGGCGGGCTCCGCCCGCGCCGCCGCGACCGCCCCGAAGCGGATCGCGTTCGTGTACGTGCCGAACGGGGTCAACATGGCCCACTGGACACCGGCCGAGACCGGCGCCCTCGGCCGGTTGACGGGGACGCTGGCCCCGCTCGACCCGTACAAGAGCCACATCAACGTCATCGGCGGCATGACCCTCGACAAGGGCCGGGCGAACGGCGACGGCCCCGGCGACCACGCCCGGGCCATGAGTTCGTTCCTGACCGGCCGCCAGGCGCGCAAGACCTCGGGCGCCGACATCCGCGTCGGCATGTCGGCCGACCAGCACGTGGCGAACGTGATCGGCGACCAGACGCGGTTCCCCTCGCTGGAGCTGGGCATCGAGGGCGGCCGGCAGGCGGGGAACTGCGACAGCGGGTACAGCTGCGCGTACTCGTCGAACCTGTCGTGGCGGGCCGAGAGCACGCCGAACGCGAAGGAAGTGGACCCGAAGGCGGTGTTCGAGCGGCTGTTCGGGGCCGGCGGCGGCGAGCGGGCCGCCGCCCGCGCCCGCCGCGACGCCGACAGCAGCAGCATCCTCGACTTCGTGGCCGAGGACGCCCGCCGGCTGAACGGCACGCTCGGCCAGGGCGACCGCCGCAAGCTGGACGAGTACCTCACGTCGGTGCGCGAGGTGGAGCAGCGGATCGAGCGCGCCCGGGCCACGGCGAGCGCCCCGCCGCCGACGCCGAACGCGCCGAAGCCGGCCGGCATCCCGCCGGAGGTGCGAGACCACATCCGGCTGATGTGCGACCTGATGGTGCTGGCGTTCCAGACGGACACGACGCGCGTGGTGACGCTGCCGTTCGCCAACGACGGGAGCAACCGCGGCTACCGGTTCATCGAGGTGCCGGAGGGGCACCACGACCTGTCGCACCACGGCAGCGACCCGGCGAAGCTGACGAAGATCGCCAAGATCAACACCTTCCACACCGAGCAGCTGGCGTACCTGCTGGGGAAGATGCAGGCGGTGCGGGAGGCGAACGGCTCGACGCTGCTGGACAACGTGATGCTGGTTTACGGCAGCGGCCTCGGCGACGGGAACCGCCACAACCACGACGACCTGCCGATCCTGCTGTGCGGCAAGGGCGGCGGCACGATCCAGGGCGGCCGGCACCTGCTGTTCCCGAAGCGGGCTGACACGCCGCTGATGAACCTCTACATGGCGCTGTTCCAGCGGATGGGCGCCCCCGCCGCGAGCTTCGGCGACAGCACCGGCGTGCTGAGCATCTGACCGGGTAACTGCCGCTTGCTGCTTCGCGCTGCCCAGCGCGAAGCAGCAACTCAGTAATCACGTCATACGAGTCGCCGCCCGGCGCATGTCGCGGTGTAGGTCGGTTCGAGTTCGACTGGCACAAACACGTCACCGACGAGTCGTAACGGCATCGTCGGCAACGGCCCCCCAATCCCCAACGAACTCGTCCACACCTCGATCTGTGCTTTTCCACCCCGGCCCGTCGGCCGGTAGGCCGATGCGTACAGGTGGTCGTCGTCGGCCATCTCCACCTCGGCTGGGGCACGGAGGGCACGGGCGAGTAGGTTATGCAGGTTGGCACGGCGTGTGGTAACGACGTCCACGACTACGAGCGCGACACCGGAGCTGAGATAGTCGACGCACTTGGCGACGAACCCGTCGCGAGCGTCCGGCCGGTCCTTGTTCCGCGGACTCACGAGTTCGACGGCCGCCACCACCTTCCGCCCTCCCCGGTCGGTAAATACGCGGATCTCGGTCACATCCGGTGGCGAGTACCGCCACGACGCACGAGCGGCGGGCGGGGTGTAGACCGGCGCCGCTGCGACGGCCGTGCCGCCCCCGCCATCCGTGCCGGATCCCGACGGTTCGTTGTTCGGATCTTCGGCTGACCCCACGTCGAGTTCGAGGCTGCCGTCAACTCGCATGCGGTCCAGGGCGTAAAACCCGGGCGGCATGACCGAGTTCAACTGCTCGGCTAGGCGGGCGATCCATCCGCCATGTAGGGATTCCCACGGTACCCGGGAACTGACCGGCGCGGCGAAGTGATCACGAAGCGGCATCGGTTTCTCCCGTTTCGGTGCAGTGTACTCGATTCAATCCAGGTCCGCCCGACCCAGAAAGGTCACGACCGCCTCTGCGGTCACCGGGGTGCCGGACGGGTCGTTGGCGAGCATCAGCCCGATGGAGTTGATGATCCGTTCCGCGGTCGGGTCCGGCTCCGGCACCTCCGCCTTGTGGAGCACCCCGAGCACGCGGTCGGAGCTCGCCGGCAACAGGCTGTTGTTCAGTACCACGACGAACGCTTCATTCACCGGTAGAGCAAGCTCCGTCGCCACCGGCCACAGTTTCGCCTCCCCGGCGGGCGTCATCGGGTTGTGCGCCGCCAGGTACTCGTTCACCGGCAGCCCGGCACCGACCGCGGCGCGTTCGGCGTCGGCGGCGAATACGCGGCTGTGCACCCGCGACGCCTCGTAGCCGAGCAGCAGGAGCGACGCCGGCGGCGCCCCGTCGCGGTGGAAGCGGCTGCTCACCTGCTGGTCGAACCTGCCGAGCCGTTCCGGCAAGAATTCCAGCGGGAACGCCGCCGCGAGGTCGAGCAGGAAGCGTCGCAGTTCGTGCGAATCCACGGCACCGCCGAAGCGGATCAGGGCGAACCCGGGCTCGTCGAGCGACGTGCGCCACACGCGGCGGAACACATTCCGCGCCAGCGTCGGGAGCGCGGCGGGTGCGTCGAACCGGTACGCGGCTTCGGGCCACGGCGGGGCGGGGGTCATGCGTCCAGTATACCCGTGCCGGCCGTTTGTTCCGCGGCTGCGGCCGAGCCTAGAATGCGGGGTACGCCCGCACCAGGAGCCCTCCGTGACCGACCGACCGACCACGCTCAAAGACCTCCGCGCGTCCGGCTGGCGGTCGCGGTCCGTGAAGGACGAACTGCGTTCCAACTACATCGCCGCCCTGGCCCGAGGCGACGACCTGTTCCCCGGCATCGTCGGCTACGACAACACGGTGATTCCCGAGGTCAGCGTCGCGGTGCTGGCCGGGCACGACATGCTGTTCCTCGGCGAGAAGGGGCAGGCCAAGAGCCGCCTCATGCGGGCGCTCGTCCGGTTCCTCGACGAGTACGTCCCGTACCTCGACATCCCCGGGTCGCCGGTCCACGAAGACCCGTACCAGCCGATCACCCGCGCCGGCAAGGAGTTGGTCAAGAACGCGCCGGAAGACCAAATCCCGATCGCGTGGTGGCCGCGGGACGAGCGGTACGCCGAGCGGCTGGCGCCCGGCACCAAGTTTGCCGACATCATCGGCGAGATCGACCCATCGAAGCTCGCCGCCGGCGTGAGCATGAGCGCCGAGGACGCCCTGCACTTCGGCCTGATCCCGCGGATGCATCGCGGCATCTTCGCCATGAACGAGCTGCCGGAGCTCGATGAACTGGTGCAAGTGGGGCTGTTCAATATTCTCGAAGAGCGAGACGTGCAGATCCGCGGCTATCCGGTGAAGTTCGACATCGACGTCATGATCTTGTTCAGCGCCAATCCGGCCACTTACAACCGCTCGGGCAAGGTGATTCCGCAGCTCAAGGACCGCATTGGCTCGATCATCCACACGCATTATCCGCTTGAGCGCGATACCGGCGTGCGGATTCTGGAGCAGGAGGTAGATGTGAAATCCGCCGCT
>DASPHQ010001279.1:0-8160 GCA_035629595.1 Urbifossiella sp.
GTAGCCCGGGGTGGAACCCCGGGCGGGCGTCGGCGGTGTCACTCGTGCCTTACCCTGCCCCGCCGCCCGGACAACCCCCATGCCCGTGTTCACCCTCGCCGCGAAGGACCTACGCCTCCTCCTCCGCGACCCGCGCAGCGCCGTCATCCTGCTGCTGATGCCGCTCGTCCTCACGCTCGTGATGGGGCTCGCGCTCGGCGAGGGGTTCGGCGAGAAGGCCGACGACCGCCTCCGCGTCTCGGTCGTGGTCCTCGACGGCGGCCTCCCCGCGAAGGCCGGCCGCGCTTTCCCCGCGAAGCCGTGGTCGGAACTGGTGCTCGACGACCTCGCCGCCGACCCCGACGGCACCGGCGGCGGCATCCGCGTCGAGCTGATCGGCACGCGGGAAGAAGCCGAGCGGCTGGTCGCCCGCGGGAAGCGGCCGGCGGTGCTGGTGTTCGAGCCGCCGTTCAGCGACCGCATGGACCGGGCGTCGTTCCTCGCCGCGCCGGGGTTCGAGCCGGTCAACCCGCTCGGCCGCGACGGGGTGGTCCTCGAGCGCGTCGGCCTCACGGTGCTGCGCGACCCGACACAGCCGACGGCGGCGGCGGTCATCGAGCAGGTGGCGCAGGTGTCAATGTTCCGCGTCGTGATCCCGTACATGATCGGCCAGGCGTTCGCCCGCGTCGGCGACGACCGGTTCATGGCCCACCTCGCCGACGACCTCAAGAGCCGCAAGCCGCTCCCGCCCGACGTGCTCGTCGAGCTCGACCCGGTGGTGCAGAAGCTCCTCGCGGCCCTGCTGGCGGACCCGAAGTTCGACGCCATGCTGCGGCGCGAGTTCGGCCTCCTCACGGGGACGATCAAGGGGCAGATGCCGCAGTTCCGCCGGCTGGTGGGCGAGGCGTTCCGCGACCGAGAGGTTGCGGCGCGGGTCGGCAAGGACGTGTCGATCGGCGAGGTGATGACGCCGGCGGTGCGCGCGGAAGTGGGGCCGGGGGTGAAGGCCGGCGTCGGCGAGCTGTTCCCGAGCTACGACTTCACCGCGCTGACGTGGCAGCAGCTCACCCGCACGGGCGAGCGGGCCAGCGGCGCGGCGAACCGTGCGGTCTACGCCGACCCGGGGGCGAAGCGGTATCAGATTCTCGTGCCGCAGTTCACGGTGATGTTCGCGTTCTTCCTGGTGCTGACGGTGGGGTGGCTGTTCGTCGCGGAGCGGACCCACGGCACGCTCGTGCGGCTGCGGGCGGCGCCGCTGTCGCGCGGGCACGTCCTGATGGGGAAGCTGCTGCCGTGCCTGCTGGTGTCGCTGGTGCAGGGCGTGGTGCTGCTGCTGGCCGGGCGGCTGGTATTCGGCATGAGCTGGGGCGCCGAGCCGTGGCTGCTGCTGCCGGTGGTGGCGAGTACCTCCGCGGCCGCGGTGGGGCTGGCGATGCTGGTGGCGAGCGCGGCCAAGACCGAGACGCAGGTGGCGGTGTACGGCACGCTGCTGGTGCTGGTGCTCGGCGGGGCGAGCGGGTCGCTGATGCCGCGGGAGCTGATGCCGGAGGCGATGCGGCGCGCGAGTCAGGTCACGCCGCATGCGTGGGCGCTGGACGCGTATTCGCAACTGTTGGGCAGCCCGACGCCGGACGTGGGCGTGGTGCTGACGGCGTGCGCGGTGCTACTGGCGTTCGGGGCGGCGTTCCTGGCGCTGGCGTGGTGGCGGCTGGATTTGACATGACGGGTCTTGGCTCGGGGCTTCGCCGCTTGCGGCTTCGCGCTGCCCAGCGCGAAGCCGCAAGCGGCGGAACCAACCCCGTGCAAAAAGAAGAACCTCCGCCAGGGGGTGGCGGAGGTAGGGGGAAGGTTGGGGGGACGGGGATACGGACGTGTTGGTCGGACTTGTCGGGAGAGCGGGGGAACACTCTCCCGCGGCCGGGCGTCAGGGGGACTGGCGCCCGGCCGGCAGTCGTCGCTCGGCGTCGGGCCGCGTGGGGGTGGCTCGCCTTGGGGGAAGGCTTGCCGTCGCGGCCCGGCACCGACCCGCGATTCCTTGGGGGAAGGTTGTCGCGGACGATTCGGAGTAAAGCAGCGGTCGTGCCAATCGCGCCAGCCCGGTTCATGCGGCGGTCGCAACCCGCTTGCGGGAACTGAGGTTCGGGAAAAATCGCGGGTACGATTTCGTGGTCGGAGGCCGCCGCGGGCCGCGTCGCTTTGTCATTTTTACAGGGCGTTGTAAGACGTATCGCAGGAAGAATTGACACGACCGTCCGGGGCCACGCCATGCCCGCCGACCAGCTCGTCGCGGACCTCACCACCGCCCTCGACGCCATCCCGCTGATCGACCCGCACTCGCACATCGACCCGCTGGCGCCGGTGTCGAAGTCGCTCGACGACATCCTCGGCTACCACTACTACACCGAGCTCGCGCACTCGGCCGGGATGAGCCAGGCGCCGCTCGGCAAGGACGTGTCGCCGCGCGACCGCGTCCGCGCCATCGTCGGCCACATGGACCGCTACGATAACACCGCCCAGTACCGCTGGTTCGTGGACATCGCCCGCACCTTCCTCGGCTTCGAGGGGACGAAGATCGCCGCTTCTGACGCGGATAAGCTGTTCGACGCGGCCCAGAAGACGTTCGCCCAGCCGGACTGGGAGAAGCAGGTCTTCGCCAAGACGAAGCTGGAGAAGATTTTCCTGACGAACGAGTTCGATGACCCGCTCACCGGTTTTAATACCGACGTGTACGTTCCCTGCCTCCGCACCGACACGCTGGTCTTTCAGCTCGACCGGGCCGAAACGCGGGAGCGGCTGTTCAAGGCGACGGGGGTGCAGATCCGCGACGCCGGCAGCCTGCGGAAGGCGCTGGCGGCGCTGTTCCTCCACTTCACCCGCAAGGGGGCGAAGGCGTGCGCCATCTCGCTCCCGCCCGACTTCGAGCCGGCCCACTACGACGACGAGTACTTCTACGAGCAGATCCGCCACCACGAGTGCCGCGACCTGGCCCCCGGCCTGTTCTGGATGGTCGCCGAGTTCTGCCGCGAGTTCAAGCTGCCGTTCGACCTGATGATCGGCGTGAACCGCAAGGTGTACGCCGACGGCGTGTTCCAGGGGCAGGACCTGTTCGACCAGCGGACGAGCCTGATCCAGTACAAGCGGGTGTTCAACGCCTTCCCTGAAGTCACGTTCCCGGTGTCGGTGCTGACGAGCGCGCAGAACCAGGAGCTGGTGGCGTACGCGTGGATCTTCCCGAACGTGGTGCCGAACGGGCACTGGTGGTACTCGAACGTGCCGCCGTACATCCGCAAGGACCTGGGCGAGCGGCTCAGCGCCGTGCCGAAGACGAAGCTGATCGGCTACTACTCGGACGCGTACAAGCTGGAGTTCGTGCTGCCGAAGTACGCGATGTACCGCCGCATCCTGGCGAACACGCTGGCCGACGACTTCGTGCGGCCGGGGGTGATGAGCGAGACGGAAGCCGTGGCGCTGGGGACGCGGCTGCTGCGCGACAACGTGCGGGAAACGTTCAAGGTGTAATAGTTCCGCCGCTTGCGGCGTTGCACCGCCGCAAGCGGCGATTCTACTACGCCCGCACCACCTTCTCGCGCCCCTCCTTGACCCCCTTCGTCGCGTTCCGTGTGTCGATCACCAGCCGGCTGTGCCGCACGATCTGCTCGTAGTCGTAGGCGGTGTGGTCGGTGGCGATGAGCACCGCGTCCTGGGCCGCCAGGTACTCGGGCGTGATCGGCTGGCTCGCCAGCGCCGGCAGGTTCGGCCAGTGGCGCATCCGCGGCAGCTCCGGCACGTGCGGGTCGTTGTACGTCAGCGTCGCGCCCTTGCCGATCAGCTTGTCGAGCAGCTCGAACGACGGGCTCTCGCGCGGGTCGTCCACGTCCTTCTTGTACGCCACGCCGAGCAGCGCCACCTTGCTCCCCTTCACGGCCTTACCGGCGTCGTTGAGCGCGTCGGCCAGCTTCGACACCACGAACGCCGGCATGCCGGTGTTCACCTCGCCGGCCAGCTCGATGAACCGCGTGTTGCAGCCGTACTTGCGGGCGACCCACGTCAGGTAGAACGGGTCAACGGGAATGCAGTGCCCGCCGAGGCCCGGGCCGGGGTAGAACGCCTGGAAGCCGAACGGCTTCGTCTTGGCGGCGTCGATGACCTCCCACACGTCGATGCCCATGCGGTCGTAGAGCACCTTCAGCTCGTTCACCAGCGCGATGTTCACGGCGCGGTAGGTGTTTTCGAGAATCTTGCACGCCTCGGCCGTCTCCGGGCTGTTGACGCGGACCACCTGCGGCACCACCGCCGAGTACAGCGCACAGGCCGCGTCGCCGCTGCCGCGGTCGAGGCCGCCGACGACCTTCGGGATGTTGTTCACCGAGAACGTGGCGTTCCCCGGGTCCTCGCGCTCGGGGCTGAACGCCAGCAGGAAGTCCTTGCCGGGGACGAGGCCGGTGCGCTCCAGGATCGGCAGCACGACGCCGCGGGTGGTCGTGGGATACGTGGTGCTTTCGAGGACGACGAGCTGCCCCGGCCGCAGCTGCGCGGCGACGGCGTGGGCCGACTCCTCGACGTAGCGCAGGTCGGGCTCGCGGGCGTCGGTGAGCGGCGTGGGGACGCAGATGAGCACCGCGTCGGCTTCGCCGAGGCGGTCGAAGCGGTCGGTGGCCTCGAAGCCCTTCTCGCGCATGCCGGCGATGGTGGCGTCGGGGAACTGCTTGATGTACGACTGGCCGGCGTTCAGCTTCGCGACCTTGTGGGGGTCGATGTCGAAGCCGAGGACGCGGAACCCGGTGCGGGCGAAGGCGCGGGCCAGCGGCAGGCCGACGTACCCGAGGCCGATGATGCCGACCCGGGCGGTGCGGTGGCGGATCTTGTCGATGAGCAAGGCGGCGGCGTCGGTCATGCCGGTCCCCGTCCGTGGGTGAGGCGACGGCCGGCATGGTGGCACGAACGGCGGCGGCGTGTCAACCGCGACTTGCCGCGGATAAAATACCGGCATGACCACCTGGAACCCCGAGCTGTACCTGAAGTTCGGCGGGGAGCGGACCCGCGCCGCGGCCGACCTGCTGGCCCGCGTCGGGCTGGCGGAGCCGGCCCGGGTGATCGACCTCGGCTGTGGCCCCGGCAACAGCACCGCACTGCTCCGCGCCCGCTGGCCGGGGGCGGACGTGACCGGCCTCGACAACGACCCCGCCATGCTCGCCGCCGCCCGCGCCACCGACCCCGGCGTGACGTGGGTCGAAGCGGACGCCGCGGCGTGGACCGCGGACGCGCCCTACGACGTGGTGTTCTCGAACGCCGCGCTCCAGTGGCTCCCCGACCACGCGGCCGTGCTGCGCCGCTGGTTCGGAGCCGTCGCCCCCGGCGGGACGCTCGCCGTGCAGTTGCCGGTGGCGCACCTGCGGTCGCCGCTTCACCTGCTCGTTCACGACGCGGCGGTGCTGCCGGAGTGGGCCGCACACACCGCGGGGTGCGACTCGGCGGTCTGCCACGAACCCGGCTTCTACTACGACGCGCTGTGCGAGACGGCGGCGCGGATCGACGTGTGGGAGACGGAGTACGCGCACGTCCTGGCCGACGCGCCCGCGATCGTGACGTGGCTCCGCGCCACCCGGCTGCGGCCGATCCTCGCGGCGCTGCCCGACGACGCGACGCGCGACCGCTTCGAGGCGGTGCTCGCGGACCGGCTGGGGCTCGCGTACCCGCCGCAGCTCGACGGGCGCGTGCTGCTCCCGTTCCCGCGGCTGTTCGTCGTGGCGCACCGCGCCTGACGGTTCACTCCGCCCGCGGGGCGCCCGGGAGCGTCGAGCGGCCGGCGACGGTGATCTTGCCGTCGGCCGCCTCGAGCGTCAGCACCTGCGTCGGCGGGGTGATCGGCTGGTCGGCGAAGAACTTGAACAGGCCGACCGGGTTGCCGTCGTTCCGGTACCACGTCACGTCGATGTTCCACTCCCGCGCCGCCTCCGACACCGCGTCGAGGATGCTCTGCGTCCCCAGCGGCAGCCGGCCGGCGCGCAGCTCGGTCACCTCCAGCGCCGCCAGGTTGGTCTCGCCCTCGACCAGCCACACCTTGAACTCGACCCACACGACCGAGCTCCAGAAGCCGCGGCCGTAGCGGAACCCGACCTTCACCCGGTCGCCGTCGACGGCGACGCGCGGGGCGTGGAGTTTTTCCGGCAGCGCCTGCCCGTACCCGGTGCGGTCGCACATGTGCTCGGCGAAGAAGGCGTTCAGCTCGGCCGCGGTGAACGTGTCGCCCCACACCAGCTTCGACCGCACCTCGTTCTTAAAGTCGAGGAGGCGGGTGGGGAGGCGGGCGGCGCGCTCGCGCGTCTCCCAGTCGGCGGGGGCGCCGGCCCGGGTGTAGAACTCCGGCTCCCGCCGGGCCACGAACACGACGGCCCCGGCCGCGGCCGACACCCCGGCGACGAGCAGGAACAGGGCCAGCAGTTTCGACCGTCGGCGCATACCGGCCCCTCCGTGGGCCGGCGGCATACCACGGGCCGGCGCGCGGGTCAACCGCGGCCGGGTTCGGGGTGTTGACTCGCCCCCGGGGTCCGGCTATTGGACGGGGGAACAGGTTCCACCGGTGAGAGGGGGCGTCGCGTGGCTCGCACGATCGCGTACTGGGTGACGACGGCGCTGCTCGGCCTGGGCTACCTGATGGGCGGGTTCGCCAACCTGGTGCAGCCGGGCGAGTTCGCTACGGACGTCGCCAAGCTCGGCTACCCGCTGCTGTTCTTCCGCATCCTCGGCGTGTGGAAGCTGGCGGGTGCGGTGGTGGTGTTGGCGCCGGGCCTGCCGCGGGCGAAGGAGTGGGCCTACGCCGGGTTCGTCATCAACCTGACCGCCGCGGCCGCGACGCACGTGGGGATCGGCGACCCGCCGCAGGAGCTGATCGCCCCGGCGGTGCTGCTGGCGTTCGCGGTGGCGTCGTGGGCGCTGCGCCCGGCGTCGCGCCGCCTCGCGGGGCCGTGCGTGTAGTCGAGAAGCCATCGAGCGGAGTCGCGTCAGCGCCCCGTGCGAACCCATGACTGCAAGATTTGGGTTCGCACGGGGCGCTGACGCGACCCCGCTCGTGGAGTCAATACGCCGCCCGGTACACGGCCTCGATCTCCGCCGCCGACTGCGGCATCCGCGGGTTCACGCGCATCAGCCGCTTGATCGCGTACGCCTTCTCCGCGAAGCCCCGCAGCATCGCCTCCGTCACCCGCAGGTCGCGCAGCCGCGTCGGGATGCCGATGTCCGCCCGCAGCTTCGCCACCATCGCCACCGCCCGCACCGCCGCGTCCTCGTCCGACTCGACGTCGTCGGGCGCGCCCAGCAGCGCCGGCAGCCTCGCCAGCGTCCGCACCGCCGCGGGCCGGTTGAATTCCATCACGAACGGCAGCAGCAGCCCGTTCCCCGCGCCGTGCGAGACGTGGACGGCGCCGCCCACCGGGTACTCCATCGCGTGAACCAGCGCCACCCCCGCGTTCGAGAACGCCAGCCCGCCGAGCGTGCCCGCCAGGGCCATGCCGTCGCGCGCCTCCAGGTCGTCGCCGTTCGCCACCGCCCGCCGCAGGAACTTGCCGACCAGCGTGATCGCCTCCTTCGCCATCACGTCGGCCATCGGGTTCTTCCCCTGGTACACCGTCTTCTCGCCGCTCGGCAGCGGGAACCGGTCGTTGTCGATCGCGGTGAACGCCTCGATCGCGTGCGTCAGTGCGTCGATGCCGCTGTCGGCCGTCACCTTCGGCGGGCACGACGCGCTCAGCAGCGGGTCCACGACCGCCACGTCCGGCCGCAGGAACGGGCTGAGGCAGCTCACCTTGATCTGCCGCGCGGTGTCGGTAAACACGGCCGCGGCCGATACCTCCGAGCCCGTTCCCGCTGTGGTCGGCACGCCGATGACCGGCAGCACCGGGCCGGGCACGCGGCAGTCGCCGGTGTAGTCGAGCGGGTCGCCGCCGTGGGCCAGCACCAGCGCCACCAGCTTCGCCGCGTCCATGTTCGACCCGCCACCCAACCCCACGATCACGGCCGGCGCCACCGGTCGCGCCTGCTGCACCGCCGCCCGCACGATCTCGACCGACGGCTCCGGCTTCTCGACCAGGAACGTGTCGACCGGCATCCCCGCGTCGAGGAGCGGCTTCACCGCCCTCGCGAGCGTGCCGATCTTCTGGAGGGTGGGGTCGGCGACGACGAAGA
>DASPHQ010001280.1:0-3405 GCA_035629595.1 Urbifossiella sp.
CGGGTAGCCACCCCGCCGGCCCCCGGCCCCGCGCGGGCCGCGGGTCGCGGGGCGGCCGGCAAGGCCGGCGCGGCGGGGTGCTTGCACGGCCGTCCCCGCGTGCCGTAGACTGGGCGCACTCCTCCGTCTGATCCGCACCCGGCCCGCGCCCGACGGGCCGGCCGCGCACACCTCGGGCACGGGGGTCGCGTCATGGCCCGGCTGTCGCTCGGCGAGAACCGGTGGCGGATGCTCCGGCGGGCGCTGGGGGCGAAGCGGTTCCGGTACGTCGACTGCCGGAACATGACCCGCCACGACCAGCAGCACTTCGACTGGCTCGTGGGGAACGGGTTCTTCGCGATCGCCGGTGACGGCACGTTCGAGGTGACCGACAAGGGGAGGGCCGCGGCCGACCTCGGCCTCTACGACTGGGAGCCGGCGGGTGCGGCTCCGCCGCCGAGGCGGCCGAGGACCGGGAAGTAGCGGGGCTGTGCGGCCCCACGTCGTTCCAGGCCTTCCGTCGGGCCAGCGCACAAGCGACGAGCGTCAGCGGGGGGACGCGGCCCACCCGCTCGGCGGCCGGGATCCGGAGTTGCCGCATGAGCGAGTGACGAGCGTGCGACCGGAGGACGCCTCCGACCCCTGGCCGGTGGAAGAACAATACCGCCAGAAGGCGGGGTTCGGGGCGACCATCGGAGCGGTCGCGGCCGGGTGGGACGACGATCGCTCCGCCCGGCCCGAGACGGGAGCTTCCGGCACGACCTGGCTACCGTGGCTGGAACTAGCGCTGGTTCGGTGTGGCCGTAGCGGGTGGAGGGTGGGAGGAAGGCAGCGAGCAACTGCTCGCCCTCGGCGGGGGCGGACCAGTCCGACCGTCCGTGGGCAGCGAAACCAGGGCGATCACCCCACCATGTTACCCACGGCGCGACACGGATTACTGCACAAGACGAGGTAGGGGGCCAAGGCCACAGGTCAGTGATCCGCTTGCGATCCGCCGCTTATCTTTGCCGGCCACCCCTTCGACTCAGACCCCGGGGCTCACTACGGCGATCTGCGTGTTGACCCGAATGTTGTACTGCGCGTCGACACCGGGCTTCTCGTAGTCCGTGAACGTGAGGTTCACCCCCGGGCGGAAGATGAGACAGTGGGTCGACCCCCCGAAGTGGAACATCCCCAGTTGGTCGCCCTTCCGGACCCGATCCCCGGGCCGCACCGTGATCTGGCAGCTCGACACCTCGGACATGCCGATCGGCATCACGCACATCAGTCCGATCCCGGGGTTGTCGGCCTCAATGAAGATCAGCGCGCGCGTGGCGACGGCCGAGAGGAACGCCTGGGAGTTGTTGGGGGAGTTGGGGTCGGGCCCCGAGGGAGAAAAGAACCCCTGGTCGAGGTTCGCGAGGTAGTACGTGCCGTTCACCACGTAGGCCTTCCGAACGACGCCCGTCACCGGGCTGTGCCACCGGTGGTAGCTGAGGGCGCTGAGGAACGCCTGGTAGACCGTGGCCCCCGCCCCGCCCGCGAACTGCGGCGTGTATTCGTCCCAGTTGAGCATGTTCTCGAGCGAGTAGGGCTGACCCTTGAGCCAGAACGAGTCCGAGAGCGAGACGTTGCGACAGACCGCCAGCGGGGCGGACTCGCAGGCGTTGACGACCACGCAGTCGTCGTTCGCCCCGCACACGGGCCGCACGCCGTCGCGGAACGTTCGGGTGAAGAAATCGTCCCAGGACTTGAAGCCGTAGTACTCGTCCCGCGGGTCGCAGTTGAAGATCTCGGCGAACGTCGCGCCGGGGGGGACGGGGTTGGGCGGCGTCCCGAGGGCCGAGTTGGCGACGCCGACCATCTCCGCCTGGGCCTTCGCGCTCAGCCACGCGACGGCGTCGCTGGCCGGGTCGTTCTGCACCAGCACGTAGCGCGACTCCGCCGTGATCAGGAAAGCGGACCAGTGGGTGAGAATTCTCTTGAGTTGCTGGTTGACTAACGAGTTCGAGAACACGTCGTAGCCGAAGTTCGTGGCCATCGGCCAGTCGAGCAGGGCGTTGATCGGGAAGCCGATCATCCCCGCCGGCTGCTGACTCTCGCCGCGTCCGGTCTGGTAGCCCTCCGGTGCCGTGAACATGATGGCGTTGAGGAGGACCAGGAAGGCTTCAAAGGTCTGGGGCTCCGGGTCCCAGACGAGCGGCGTCGTCCTCTTGAGCCGGTACGCCTCCGCGAACATCCCCTGGACGTTCGCGTAGAGCACCGGGTCGGACGTGACCAACTGGCGGAATTCCAGGATGGGCGGGATGAGGGGTCGAGGATGCTCGGCCGCGACCTTCTTGATCTTCCGAATCCATCGCTCGACCGCTTCGTGGTCTCGGGGCAGCCAGCCGCCCAGGCGGGCGTCGCCGGCCGCTTCTTTCGCGTGCACAATCATCTGGCTAATCCCTCCTGTGAAGGAGTCGTGCTACGACCAAGACTTGAAAAGTCCGCCTGGATTCGTGACTACCGCGAATCCCCACGAATCGTAAAAGGTGCGGATCACGGTTGGCTCCAAGCTACGCCGCGATAGTGCGGGAATCGAGCGAAAAGTAGATCGTTTCAGGAAATCAGCAGTACGGGTATTACCGGCAGCCATTCTTGATCGTACCAACAGGAATTATTAGGATCGACACCACGCTCCCTGCGGGGAGAAGAATCCCTCAACCTGCTCCGTCGGCCGGCCGCAGGCCGTGCTCGCGGGCCAGCTCCCGCAGCGCCGCGGAGCCACGGAGGTTGTTCCTGGCGTTCCGCGCCGAGAAGTGCACCGCCTGGGCTGTGACCCCGGTCAGCTCCCGCAGTCCCGCCCGATGCCGTAGAGCAGCTCGACCGCCCGCCTCTGGGCCGCGGGCAGGCCGGCCACGGCCGCGCGGACCGCCGCCCGGAGTTCCGCCTCGTCCTCGTGCCGCTGGAGCCGCCCGGCGGCGGCGTGCGGGTCGGGCGCCGCGACCGCAACGGCCCCCGCCGCGTCCCGGCCCGGCGTTCGACCCTTCGGCATGCCGAGCGCGATCCCCTCCGCCCGGCCGTGCCGGCTGCGGTCGGGGCCGGCGCCGACGACGCTGGCCAGGTGCGCCGCGGACGTGCAGACCTGCCACCCGGCACCCCCGTCGGTAGACAGCCCCCGCACCGGCGGTACGCTGCGGTCGCCTGACCCGCCTTTCCCTCCCCCTCACCGGCCCCGCCGAGCCCGACATCCCGCTGTACACCGGGGACGACGGGCAACTCGAACGCGACGTCCTCGCGCTCACCCGCGGCGGCGTCTGGGAGAAGGTAATGGGCGGCTTCTCCCGGCCGGGAAAGATGCCGGGCCTCGCCTGGGGCATCCCCGCGTCTCGGTGCCGGGCCGGGTCCGAGCTCGCGACCATCGCCGGGACCGTCTGCAACGCCTGCTATGCTCGCAAGGGCCGG
>DASPHQ010001281.1:0-7014 GCA_035629595.1 Urbifossiella sp.
GGACGGCCAGGACGAACCCGGCCAGGGCGGCGGGGCGCATGCTCTCCTCCACGGGGGCGGGCGCGGTCAGCCCACCCCATACCACGCCGGGCCGGGCCGTCAAGCTCGCCTATACTGCCCCCTGTCCCCGTCCCCACCCCCGGGTGCCCGATGCCGACCCCGACGCTCGCCGAACTCGCCAAGATGTTCGACCACTCGCTGCTGCAACCGCACCTCACCGACGCCGACCTGGAAGCCGGCTGCGCCCTCGCCGCCGAGTACAAGGTCGCGTCGGTGTGCATCAAGCCCTACGCCGTGCCGCTGGCCGCGAAGCTGCTGGCCGGCACGGGCGTGTTCGTCAGCACCACGATCGGCTTCCCGCACGGCGGCCACCTCACGAAGGTGAAGGTGTTCGAGAGCGAGGCCGCGATCGACGACGGGGCCGTCGAGCTCGACATGGTCGTGAACATCGGCAAGGTGCTGTCCGGCGACTGGGGGTACGTTGCCGCGGACGTGAAGGCGGTAATCGACGCCGCCCACCGACGCGGGGGGAAGGTGAAGGTGATCTTCGAGAACGCCGTGCTGAAGGACGAGCACAAGAAGGAGTTGTGCCGCGTCTGCGGCGACGCCGGGGCCGACTGGGTGAAGACGAGCACCGGCTACGCCGAGAGCGGGGCGACGATCGACGACCTGAAGCTGATGCGGGCCAACAGCCCGGCGCACGTGCAGGTGAAGGCGGCCGGCGGCGTGCGCTCGTTCGACACGCTGATGGCGGTCCGCGAGGTGGGCGTGACGCGGGTCGGGGCGACGGCGACGAGGGCGATTCTGGAGGACGCGCGGGGGCGGCTGGGGGCGTAAACGAAACGAGCCCCGGGGATCAACCCGGGGCCGCCGGCCTGTCGAGGGCATGAATCGGGCGGGATCCGTTACCGCGCCCGACTGGGGTGAGGGGTCGAGTGCGGTCGGCGCCGGCATCCCGGCGACCCGCCCGTTCCCGTCACCGCCTCGCACCCCCGCACCGGGGACCCGGGTCGTTTCCGAACCTTGTCACCGTGAAGGCGAGGGAACAATAGCTCACGACGAGCTCACCGGCAATGCCAATCCCGCCGGGCGTGTCGGGTTTGCGGATTCTTCCGGCCCTGCTCACGCCATTTACACGGTTGCCGGGTCGAGGATCACGACCCCGGGCGGTGCGGTGGCGAGCGTGCGGTACTGGCTCAGGTTGAAGGTGAGAACGTGTGTGACGCTGTGGACGTGGCAGACGGCGACGAGCCGGGCGTCGTGGACCGTTTTCCCGACGACGCCGAGTACTTGAACGATCATGGTCCAAGTCGGATAGTTCAACGGCAAGTCGTCGAGCAAGCGGTAACCCGTCTCGAACACTGCAATCTTCTGGTCGCAGAGGGCGGGTGTGAGTCCAAGACCGTTCGCAAAAACGGGACGGGTTGCGACGGCCCGGAACTCGATTACCGCCTGCGGGGTGATGTGGAGGACGTGCCCTTGCGAAACGAGCTTCCTCACTGCCGCGTCCGCCGTGGCGTACTGCTTATCTCCCGTGTTCGCGAGCCGAACGAGGACGCTCGTGTCGAGGAGGACGTTCATCACTCGTAGATGGCCTCGCTGGTCAACGCCTCGTTCGGCAGCGAAACCCCGCAGTCCGACGCGGCCGCGTGAAGGCGAGCCATCATCGCGTCGACCTCCTCCGGCGTCGGGACTGGTTGCGGGAATCGCTCCCGCAACACCTCCAGCGCCAGCCCGTGGGGGTGCTTGCCGGTCCTCTTGGCCTCGGCCTCGATCCGCTCGGCCAGCCCGCGGTCCAGGTGAATCGTCACGTTCATGGTCGGTCCTCCCGCTGCATCCTACCCGTCGGCCGGCGGTGTGGGCAAGCGGCCCAGGTGCAGCCGCACCAGGTTCAGCGCCAGCTTCGCGGTGCGGCTCATCACCTCGGCCCGGGTGCCGATCCAGCCGTACCGTGCCACCTCCGTGCCGCCGGCGTGCGCCAGCGCCACGTAGGCCGTGCCCACCGGGTCCGCGTCGGTGCCGCCGCCGGGGCCGGCGAAGCCGGTGGTGGCCACTCCCAGGTCGGTGCTGAACCGCGCCCGCACGCCCTCGGCCATCGCCCGCGCTACCGGCTCGCTCACCGCCCCGACCCGCGCCAGCAACTCGCGCGGCACGCCCAACTCGCGTGCCTTCACGTCGTCCGTGTACGTCACCGCCGCGCCGCGGAACACGTCACTCGCCCCCGGCACCAGGCAGACGCGGTGCGCCACCAGCCCGCCGGTGATGCTCTCCGCGCTCGCCAGCGACACGCCGCGCTCCTTCAGCAGGCGGACCACCACGTCCTGAAGCTCCTCGTCCTCGGCGCCGAACACCAGCTCCCCGAGCCGCGCGCGGATCGTCGCTTCCACCGGCGCGATTTGCGCCTGCGCCTCGGCCAGCGACCCGGCTGACGCCAGGATGCGGAGCGAGATGACGGCGTCGCTCACGGTGATGCCGACCTCCGGGACGAACCCGCGGCGCGTCAGGTCGGCGACCTTCTCCTCGACGGCCGACTCGCCCAGGCCGAACGTGTTGAGCTTCCGCTGCACGACCACGCCGCCGCCGACGCCGGCGCGCAGCAGCCGCGGCTTCACCTGCTCCTCGAACATGCGGTACATCTCGCTGGGCACGCCGGGCATCGCGGCGACGGTGGCGCGACCGACCGTCATCCACACGCCTGGGGCGGTGCCGGCGGCGTTGAACAGCACCTCGGCGCCGACGGGTAGCAGCGCCTGGACGCGGTTCCGCTCGGGCATGTCACGGCCGCGGCGGGAGAACATGCCGCGGATGTGCGCCAGCGATTCCGCGTCCTCGATCAGCGGCACGCCGGCGACGGCGGCGATGACCTCGCGGGTGAGATCGTCCTGCGTCGGGCCGAGGCCGCCGGTGGCGAGTACCAGGTCGGCGCGTTCGGTGGCGGCGCGGAAGGCGGCGACGTTGTCGGCGAGGTCGTCGGCGACGGTGGTGTGGAACCCGACCGCGATACCGATCTCGGCGAGCCGGCGGCTGAGCCACTGGCTGTTCGTGTCGAGGTTCTGGCCGCTGGTGATCTCGCTGCCGATCGACAGGATTTCGGCCTTCATGAACGACCCCGGTTCGGGCGAACGGCCGGCGTCAGCCGGCTGGTCGTTGCGCGATCGTGGATCGCGCAACGACCAGCCGGCTGACGCCGGCCGTTCGCCGGGTCAAAGAATCTCGCGGCCGACGCCCTGCTGGCGGGCCAACTCCACGACGCGGGCGGCGACGGCGATGTCCTCGATGCCCAGACCCAGTGACTTGAATACCGTGATGTCCGCCGGCGACCCGCGGCCCGGGTACTTCCCCACCAGCAGCGGCCCGAAGTCATGCACGTCCGCCCAGCTCAGCACGTGCGCGTTGATCGGCGCCACCAGATCGCCGGCTTCGATCCGGGCCTGCTCCTTACTGTCCACGGTTACGACGGCGGCGCGGCGGAACACCTCCACGTCCGCCTCCTCTCGCGCCAGGAAGTTCGACCCGGCCAGGTTCACGTGACACCCGTCCGCGAGCCATTCGCCCTTCAGCACCGGCTCGCGCGCGGTCGTCGCCGTGATGACGACATCCATTCCCCGCACGGCGTCCTCGGCGGACTCGGCGGGCACCACCTCCACACCCGTTTCGGCGGAAAGCTGTGCGGCGAATGCGGCGCGGCGGTCGGAGTCGCGGCCGTACACCTTCACCTGCTTCAATGCGCGGACCTTGCACACGGCCAGCACCTGCGTACGGGCCTGCTTGCCGGTGCCGATGCAGCCAGCGGTGGCGGCGTCGGCGCGGGCCAGCTTCTTCGTCGCGACGCCGGACGCGGCCCCGGTGCGGAACTGGCCGAGCAGGTCGGCCTCGATCAGCGCCGAGAGTTCACCGGTCGTGGGGTCGAACAGGTTGACGTAGAAGCGGGCGGGGCCGTCGCGCGGGGTGGTGTAGGCCTTGAACCCGACGGCGCCGAGCGTCTTGGCCGCGGCGGGAAGGACGTGGAGCATCAGCCGGTCGGTCTGGCAGCGGCGGCGCGGCACGTTCTCGGCCTCGTCGCACCCGAGCTTGCGGAACGCGGCGGCGACCGCGTCCAGCGACAGGTCCATCGTCAGCAGCTGGCCGACCTCGGCCTCGGTCAGGTACAGCAGCGGCATGACTGGAATAGTGGACAGTGGGCAGTGGACAGTGATGACAGAATACAGAAGCCCGGGGACGGCAGTCCCCGGGCTTTGGTCCGAACGGTCCACTGCCCACTGCCCACTACTGGGCGAGCCAGTCGCGGAGCTTGCCGAGCCCGGCCTCGATCGTCGGCCGGCCGGTGGCGAACGACATCCGCGCGAAGCCCTCCGCCCCGAACGCCGACCCGGGCACCAGGTTCACGTGCGCCTGCTCCAGCAGCGCCCCACAAAACGACAGCGAGTCCGTCACCGGCTTGCCGCCGAACGTCTTGCCGAAGAAACTCGACACGTCGAAGAAGGCGTAGAACGCCCCCTCCGGGTTCGGCACCACCAGACCCGGGATGCCGTTGAGCAGCTTCAGCGTCAGCTCGCGGCGGGCGGCGAACTCCGTGCGCATCTCGGCGACGCACTCCTGCGGGCCGTCCAGCGCCGCGATCAGCGCCGCCTGGCTGACGCTCGACGGGCAACTCGTCTCCTGGCTCTGGATCGTGTCCATCGCCTTCACCACCGCCGCGGGGGCGATGCACCAGCCCATCCGCCAGCCGGTCATGGCGTAACTCTTACTCGCGCCGCTCACCGTGATCGTGCGCTCCCGCAACCCCGGCTTCAGCGTCGCCACGCACGTCGGGCTCGCGGTTCCGTAGGTGAGCTGCTCGTAAATCTCGTCGCTCAGCAGCGCCACCTCCGGCGGCAGGGCGTCGACCACCGCCTCGATCTCGGCCCGGCTGTAGACGCTGCCGGTCGGGTTCGACGGCGAGTTGAGCATCAACATCCGCGTCCGCGGGGTCAGCGCCGCGGTCAGCTGGGCGGGACTCATCTTAAACCCGCTCGCGGCCGTCGTGCTCACGATCACAGGCGTCGCGCCGGTCATCGACACCAGGTCCGAGTAGCTGACCCAGTACGGGGCGGGGATGACGACCTCGTCGCCGGGGCCGACGGTGGCGGCGAGGGCGTTGTGGAGCGAGTGCTTGGCCCCGTTCGAGACGATGACGTTTTCGGGGCCGAACTCGTAGCCGTACTGCTTCTTGTACCACCGCACCACGGCGGCCTTCACCTCGGCGGTGCCGGCGGTCGGCGTGTAGTGCGTCTGCCCGCCGCGGGCGGCCTTCTCGGCGGCCTCGCAGATGTGCTTCGGCGTGTCGAAGTCGGGCTCGCCGAGGCTGAAGTCGAACACCTTCACGCCGGCGGCCTTGAGTTGACGGGCCTTCGCCCCCGCGGCTATGGTGGCGGACGGCTGGATGGACGCGGCCAGCTTCGACGTGCGGATCATGTCGCGGGTCACCCGGTGGGGTCGGAGGCGTCGGGCCAGTGGATCATCCTACGTCGCCCCTGCGGGTCGCCCACTTCGTCCAGCGCTACCCCCCCGCGGTCGGCGGGAGTGAGGCGTACTTCGCCCGGCTGGCGGCGTACCTGACGGCACACGGGGACGCGGTGACGGTGTTCACCAGCTCCGCCGTCGGACTCACCGACATGTGGGAAGGTTCGCGCGAACGCGCCGAAGTGTCCGACGGCGCGGTCACGGTTCATCGCTTCGCGCCGCTCGCGTTCCCGGGCCGGCGCTACGTGTTGAAGGCCGCGTCGCTGTTGCCCGTGCGAAGCTGGCAGGCGCTGACGGCCCCGTGCAACCCCGTCTGCCCCGCGATGTGGGCCGCGGCCGGCCGGTTCGACGGGCCGCTCGACGCCGTCCACGCCACCGCCTTCCCGTACTCATTCCCGATCGCCTGCGGACTGCGGCTGGCCCGGCGCCGCGGCGTGCCGTTCTTGCTCACGCCGTTCCTCCACACCGGCGACCCCGACGACCCGCACGACCGCACCCGTCGTCAGTACACGACGCCGCACCTGCGATGGCTGTTGCGCGAAGCCGACTGCGTGTTCGTGCAGACGCACCTCGAAGGCGCGGCAGTGCTGGCGTGCGACGTGCCCGCGGAGCGGATCGTGCTGCAAGGGCTCGGCGTCGACGCCGACGAATGTACCGGCGGCGACCGCACCGCGGCGCGACAGACGTGGGGCGTCGGGTTCGGCGAGCTCGTCGTGGGTCATCTGGCGAACGCCAGCGTCGAGAAGGGAACGGTCGATCTGCTCGACGCGGCGGCCCGCGTGTGGGCGACGGGAAAGGACTTCCGCCTCGTCCTGGCCGGGCCGGAGATGCCGAACTTCCGCGCCGCGTGGGACCGCTTCCCGCACCAGGACCGGGTCACGCGGTTGGGCGTGCTGACGGACGCGGCGAAGCGCGACTTCTTCGCCGGCATCGACGCCTTCGCCCTGCCATCGCGGTCGGACTCGTTCGGGCTGGTGCTGCTGGAGGCGTGGGCGAACGGCAAGCCGAACCTCGTCTACCGCGCCGGGGGGCCGGCCGAGTTGGTGCGCGACGAGATCGACGGGTTACAGGCGCGGTGCGGCGACGTGGCGGGGCTGGCGGATCAGCTGCGTCGGCTCGTGCGCGACCCTGGGCTCGGCATCCAACTCGGCGAGGCCGGGCGGCTCCGCGTCGCGCGCGACTTCCGCTGGGCGGACAAGTTGGAGTGGGTGCGGGGGGAGATGCTGGCGCTGAAGATGGGCTGAAAGCCTGGGGACGGCCGTCCCCGGGCTTCGCCCGGAAGTCACGCCGCGCGGCGGGGCCGCTCCGCGGTCCGCCGGCCGCCGCGTGCCGCGGGGCGCACCTCGGCGCACCCCAGCGTGTACGCCCCGCACGACGGGCACGGCCGGCTCTCGACGGACTGCCCCTCGTGCGTACTGAGGCTCCCCGGCCGCTGCCAGCGGAGTCCGCACGACGCACACGCCACAGTAAAGTTCCCCACGGACGCGAACCCCTTATCGTGAACCGCCCGGC
>DASPHQ010001282.1:0-2385 GCA_035629595.1 Urbifossiella sp.
GTACACGGCCACCGCCACCGACACCGCGTACAGGATGGCGAACGAGAACGTCAGCACCGGGATCACCAGCAGGAAGCTCGGGTCCCAGCTCCCCGACCGCACCCCGGTCGCCACCCACACCCCGCCGACCGTCACCGAGGCGATCAGGAAGATGAACGTCAGCCCGCCGACGTACTTGTAGACGAGCAACTGCACCCGGCCGATCGGCTTCGAGATCAGCAGGTCGATGCTCCCCTTGCGGAGCAGGTTGGGGATGAAGAAGGCGGTGATGACGACGCTGATGATCAGCGCCACCCCCGCCCCGATGCCGCTGACCAGCTTGTCCTGGACGAACCACAGCACCTGGCCGAGGCTGAACCGCTTCATCGGCGGGAACGCGCCGAACAGCACCGACACCTCGTTCGGCCACCCGCGGGCGCCGGCGATGCCGTTGACCGCCACGTCGAACTCGTACCGCGGCTCGCCCGGCCCCGCCCGGCGCACGACGGACACGTCGTCGGTCCCGACGAACGTGGCGAACTGGTACTTGATGAACGCCACCATGTCCTCGTCGGTCACGGTCCTCAGGTCGGCGTCGGTGGCCGTCGGCGGCATGACGAGTTCGAGGTGCGCCCGCTCCGGGCCGCCCCTGCGGGCCTTCTCGGCGAACGGGGTCTTGAGCTTCTCCCCGGCCGGTTCCTTCCAGGCGTACACCGCCCACCGGAACCCGTCCGGCCCCTTCGGGTCGTCGGCCGGGTCGTCCTCGCCCCGGGGCTTGGCCTTCGCCTTCTCGCGCTTGTCGCCCTTGTCACCGTCGTCGCCGTCCTCCTCGACCGCGGGCGGCCGCATCGAGTTCCGGTGGGGGCGGACCTTGAGAACGAACGTCCCGCCGTTCGGGGCGTCCTTGACGTCGGCCGCCCGGTAGTCCACCTGGGCCGGCACGCCGGTGGGAGCGGGACTCTTGCCGCGGTCCGGGAAGATGACGGCGAACCGGTTGAACTCCCCCTGGCCGCCGAGCAGCCGGGGGAGCGCGTCGGACGGCGCGGCCGGGCGGTACGAGATGCTGGCGACCAGCACGACGAGCAGGACCGACAGCGCGAGCATCAGGTAGATGACGAACCCGTCCACGGCCTCGCGGAACGAGTCCTTCAGGATGGCGACGAACTGGCGCATCGGTCACCGGAGGGCAGAGGACGGAGGGCAGAGGACGGAGGGCAGAGGACAGAGGGCAGAGGACAGAGTGGAGCGGGTTGAAAGCCCACCCGTTGCAACGGGTGGGCTTTACCCCTTCCAAGAGCCTTCACGGGAGCCGCTATCGCGGCTCACCGCTATCCGTTGCTAGTCGTCCCCGCCGACCTGGCGGGTGGCGGCGCGGCCCTTCGGGCGGCGGTCCACGCCCGGCTCGGCCCCCTCGACGGTCGCCAGGAAGGCGTCTTCCAGCGACTGCTTCTTCTCGACCAGGTGCCGCAGGCTCAGTCCCTTCTCGCCGACGAGCCGGAGGACCGGGTCGATCGTCTGGCCCGGCGGGAGCGTCACCTCGAACAGCCCCGGCTTGTCCGGCAGCGGCTGCACCGCGAACCCGAGCCTCACCGCGGCGTCGGCCGGGAACGCCTGGCCGTCGGCGACGCCGACGTCGTACCGCCCGGCCTGCCGGGTCAGGTCGGCGATCGTCCCCTCGCGGACGAGCGACCCCTGCTGGAGGATCGCCACCCGGTCGCAGACGAGCTCGACCTCGCCGAGGAGGTGGGAGTTCAGGAACAGCGTGTGCCCCTTGTCCTTGAGCCGGCCCATCAGCTCGCGGATCTCGCGGCGGCCGAGCGGGTCCACGCCGTCGGTCGGCTCGTCGAGGATGATGAGCTCCGGGGCGTGGAGCAGCGCCTGGGCGATGCCGAGCCGCTGCTTCATCCCCTTCGAGTAGGTGCGGATCTTCGAGTGCATGCGGCCGGCGATGCCGACCAGCTCCAGCATCTCCGGGATCGTCCGCCGGCGGTCGTCGCGGCTCATGCCGTACAGCTGGCCGTAGAAGTCCATGAGCGACTGGCCGGTGTGGTACAGCGGGAAGGCGTGGTCCTCCGGCAGGTAGCCGACGCGCTTGCGGGCGGCGGCGTCGCCGGCGGTGCGGCCGAGGAGGCTGGCGTCGCCGTCGGTCTTCTGGACGATGCCGAGGAGCACCTTGATGAGGGTGGTCTTGCCGGCCCCGTTCTGGCCGAGGAGGCCGTAGATCTGCCCCCGCTCGACGCGGATGGAGACGCCCTTGAGCGCCTCGATCTTGCCGTAGGTCTTGTACAGGTCCCGCGTCTCGATCACCGCCACGGCGGCCTCCGGGCGTTGGGAAGGGTCGGAGAGGGATTCGCGGTCCCTGCGAAGATATTGGGGGGCGACGGGGTTGGCGAGCGGCCGGGGCTT
>DASPHQ010001283.1:0-8347 GCA_035629595.1 Urbifossiella sp.
CGGGGAGCGTCAGCACCAACCGCATCGTCCGCCTCACCGACGTGCTCGACGGCACCTCGAACACGCTGATGGTCGGCGAGATCTCGGTGTACATGCCGCCCGGGCTGACGTACCACCAGTACCGCACCTGGATCCGCGGGAACACCGGTGGGGCCGGGGCCGCCAAGTGCGTCACCAACCCGATTAACTCGACCGTGTACAACGGCAGCAACAACTTCAACGACATCAGCTTCGGTAGCAACCACACCGGCGGGTGCAACGTCGCCCTCGGCGACGGCACGGTGCGGTTCCTCCGCAGCGCGACCGACATCGCCGTCCTCAAGGCGTCGGCCAGCATCAACTCCGGGGAGGTCGTGTCGCTCAACTGAGTGCCGCGCCGCCCGCCCCGCCCGGTGACCCCGGGCGGGGTCGTTTCGTTCCCACCCCTCCCAGCCCGGCCGCGCCGGGGAGCACCGCATGACCCGGTCCGTCCGCTTCCTCGTCCCGATCCTCGCCGTGTTCGCCCTCGGCTGTGGCGACGGCAAGGGCTACCGCTTCCAGGGGAAGGTCACGTTCAAGAACCAGCCGATCGCGGCCGGCAAGATCTACTTCAACCCCGACACGTCGAAGGGGAACACCGGCCCGAGCGGGTTCGCCGACATCAAGGACGGAGCCTACGACACGTCCGCGACCGGCGGCCGCGGCTACGGCGGCGGCCCCACCATCATCGCCATCGAGGGCTTCGACCCCAGCGCCAAGGGCGCCAAGGACAAGGACGACAAGTCCGGCGAGACGACCATCAAGGCGCTGTTCCCGCGCTACGAGTTCACCATGGACCTGCCGAAGGAGGGCCAGACGAAGGACTTCGACGTGCCCGGCGACGCCACGAGCCGGCCGCTGAACACCAAGGGTGCCACGGTCATCTCCCCGTGACAAGCCGCGGAGGCTTGACCTGAGCCGGCGACGGGTTTAGAATATATCGGACAAGGTTGTCCGATTTGCCCCGCCGCCGGAACTCACCTCGTGACCACGACCCGCCTCCTCGTCGCTGCCGCGGCCGTCGCACTCGTCACCCGCCCGGCCGCGGCCACCGACCTGAACCTGCCCCCCATCAACTACGAGACGGCGACGCCGGACAACGCCGTCACGCGCGTGCAGAAGGAGGTCGCCGCCGGCCGCGTCGCCCTCACCCGCGACGACGACCACGGCTACCTCCGCTCCGTGCTGAAGGCGTTCCGCATCCCCGAGTCGTCGCAGCTGCTGGTGTTCTCGCGGACGAGCCTGCAGCGCTCACGGATCGGGCCGCGGACGCCGCGGGCGCTCTACTTCAACGACGACGTGTACGTCGGCTTCTGCCAGCGCGGCGACGTGCTCGAACTGTCCGTCGCCGACCCGCTCCTCGGCACCAGCTTCTACACGCTCGACCAGGAGCCGGCGGAGCGGCCGCGGTTCGCGCGGGAGACCGAGCGCTGCCTCATTTGCCACGCCTCGTCGGCGGTCCGCGGCGTGCCCGGCCACCTGCTGCGGTCGGTCTACCCGGACCGCACCGGCGAGCCGATGCTCGGCTCCGGCAGCTACCGCACCGACGACACGAGCCCGTTCGGGCAGCGCTGGGGCGGGTGGTACGTCACCGGCCGGCACGCCTTCGAGCACGCCGGCAACCGCACCTACCGCGGCCGCTACGACGAGGAGCGCGTCGAGCCGGCGAGTCAGAACGTGACCGACCTGCGGCCGTTCTTCACCACCGCCGCCTACCCGACGGCGCACAGCGACGTGGTGGCGCTGCTGGTGCTCGGCCACCAGGTCGCGGTCCACAACCGCATCGCCCGCGCCACCCTGGAGGCGCGGTCGGCGCTGCACTACCAGGACGAACTGAACCGCGCCCTGAAGGAGCCGCCGGGGACGCAGTACGACTCGGTGAAGGGGCGGATCGCGTCGGCCGGCGACGACCTTGTGAAGGCGCTACTGTTCAGCGGCGAGGAGAAGCTGACCGGCCCGGTGGAGGGGACCACGACGTTCGCCCGCGACTTCGCCGCCCGCGGCCCGTTCGACGCGGGGAAGCGAACGCTGCGGGAGTTCGACCTGAAGACGCGGCTGTTCCGCTACCCGTGCAGCTATCTGGTGAACAGCGAGTCGTTCGACCGGATGCCGGGCGCGGTGCGCGAGTACGTGCTGCGGAAGCTGCACGCCGTGCTGACGGGGGCGAACCAGGAGCCGGCGTTCGCGCACCTGTCGGCGGCGGACCGGGCGGACGTGCTGGAAATCCTGCGGGCGACGAAGCCGAACCTGCCGGCGTACTGGCGGGAATGATGCGGCGAGCCGGGCTATAACACTCCCTCATGCCCCCCGTGCGCCTCCTCCTCGTCCGCGTCGTCGTCGCCGCCGGGTTCGCCGCGGGGCTCCTGCTGTCGCCGAACCTGTGGCAGACGGACCGCTTCTACCCCACCGTCCCCGTCTGGGACGCACTCCCCGACATCCCCCCGGCCGCCGGCCGCGTCGCCTTCGGCGCCCTGTTGGCGCTGCTCGCGCTCGTCGTCGTCCTCCCCCGCCGGCGGTGGCCGGTGCTGGCGTTCGTGGCCGCCGCCGGGACGTGGTGCCTGTGGGACCAGACGCGCTGGCAGCCGTGGGTCTACCAGTACCTCGCGCTCCTCGCGGCCGTCGGCTGCGCCCGCCGCGACGACGCCCTGAACGCCTGCCGGCTCGTCCTGGCCGCGACGTACTTCTGGAGCGGCCTTCAGAAGGTGAACGTGTCGTTCGTCACCGACGTGTACCCGTGGCTGATCGGGCCTGTGCGGCTTCTCCTCCCCGAGGGGCCGGCCGCGTGGCTGGACGGGCAGGGCTACGTGGTCGCGGCCGGCGAGTGCGGCGTCGGCGTCGCGCTGCTGGTGCCGTGGCTGCGCGTCGTCGCCGTGCCGCTGGCCGTGGTCATGCACGCCGGTCTGCTGTACTGCCTCGGCCCGACCGGGCACGACTGGAACAGCGTCGTGTGGCCGTGGAACGCCGCCCTCCCTGTACTCGTCGTCGTGCTGTTCGCGCGGACGAGGGACGTATCGATGGGTCGCGTCCTGTGGGGGTCGTGGGTCGGGCGGGGGATGCTGCTGCTGTTCGGCGTCCTGCCGGCGTTCAGCTTCGTCGGCTGGTGGGACAGCTACCTGTCGGCGTCGCTGTACTCGGGGAACACGCCGCGGGCGCAGCTCACGCTCGACGACGCCGCGGCCGAGGCGCTGCCGCCCGGGGTGCGGGATCGCTACGTGACGTTCGGAGAACTCGACCTTCAGAGCTGGGCGCTCGACGAGCTGAACGTGCCGAACTACCCGGCGCGGCGGGTGTTCCGCGGCCTCGCCCGGCGGCTCGGCGGGCCGGACCACGTGCGGCTCGTGACGCACGACCGGCCCGACTGGCGGACCGGCGAGCGAGTGGAGATCGAGGAAGAACTGTAGGCGAGCCGGCCGTTACGCCAGCAGCCAGTACGCCAGCGCTGCCACCGCCCCGAACTTGACCGCGTAGTACGCCGGCTTGCTGCGGGCCTTCGCCGCCTTGCCGACGAGGCGCACCCGGTACACCAGCCCGAACAGCCGGTTCACCCAGCCGACCTTCTCCCCCGGCACGTTCTCCGTCGCGGCGGCGCGCATCGCGGCCTGGCGGAACACCCAGTCCACGAGCTTCGCCAGCGGGTTGTTCAGCGGCCGCTTCACGTCGCAGAACAGGATCAGCCGCGGCCGGTCGGTCTCGTTCCGGGCGTGGTGGATGAACGTCTCGTCGAACATCAGCGGCTCCCCGTCCCGCCACGACCGCCGCTCGCCGTCCACCTCGATGTAGCAGCCGTCGGCGTTCGGCGTCGCCAGCCCGAGGTGGTAGCGGAGCGAGCCGGCGTAGGGGTCGCGGTGCCGCACCAGGTGCGCCCCCGGCGGCAAGAGCGCGAACATCGCCGCCTTCACGTCCGGGATGGCGTCGAGCAGCGCCATCGTCTTCGGGCACCGCTCCCGCGCGGACGCCGGCACGGTGCCGTACCACGACAGGTAGAACCGCTTCCAGCCGGTGCGGAAGAACGAGTTGAACCCGGCGTCGGTGTACCCGTCGGCGGCCTTCACGTTGCCCGTCTCGGCGACGGCCAAACACTCGTCGCGGATCGTCTCCCAGTGTTCAGCCAGCGGGGCGAGGTGCGGGAAGTCGGCGGGGTCGAGGTACGCCTTGGCCGGCACCTTCGAGCTGAGGTAGAGCAGCGCGTTGAGCGGCGCCAGGAGCGTGGAGTGGTCGGTGAGCTGGCGGGCGAGGCCGAACCGCGCCTTGCCGCGGAGGTGGACGTAGGCGGCGGCGAGGCCGTGGACGCCGACCAGGGTCCAGAGCAGCGGGTGGGCGGGCATGGGCGGACCTCTGCGCCGCGGCGCGAGGCCGCGCGACATCCGATACAACCGATAAGATCGGCCGCCGCCGGGCTCGGTCGTTAGATTTTCCCCTGATGAGCCGCACTCCCCGCCGCATCGCCACCGCGTTCGCGCCGACCGACGGCGTCCTCTTTCTCGCCCTGTGGTGGGGCGGCGGCCGGTCGGGCACGCTCAAGGACGTGATTCACCTGCACGACTTCGTGAACCGCAGCATCCCCACGGCCGACGAGCTCGACGGCGGGCTGAACCGGCTGATCGCGGCCGGGTTGATCGCCGAGCGCGACGGCCGGTTCCGCGTGCCGGCGAAGGTGATGCGGGCCTACGAGGCGTTCCGCCGCAAGCGCCGCCGCGACCGGTTCACGATGGCCGGCGAGTTCGTGCGTGTCGCCGGGCCGCTGGACGCGGTGCCGCGGCGCGTCCGGGTCACCGCGGCGGACCAGGCGCGAGCGTACGAGGAGTATCGGGACTGGTTCGAGGGCGAGTGGAACAAGCTGACGATCGGCCACGCCAGGAGCCGCGGCCGCGTCTGACGATCACGTCCCCGGCTCCGCCCCCGGCACGCTTCCGCTCTCCTTGCCGCCGCGGGCCACCGCCTTCGCCTGATCGTACCGCTCGCCCCGTTCCTGCGCGGGCGTCGTCTCCTGTTCCTCCTCCTTCGGTTGCAACGACACGTCCGGGGCCGGTTCGTTCTTCGCGGGCGGCGTCGGGTTCGCGGGCATAAATCATCTCCGTGCGGGGGTGTCACGCCCACCCGAGCAACGCCCGTGCCAGGAGGACGCATGACCGGCCGCGACGCGGTGATCGTCGGCAGCGGACCGAACGGGCTGGCCGCGGCCGTCGAGCTGGCCCGCGCCGGCCTGTCGGTGCTGGTCGTCGAAGGGGCGGACACCGTCGGCGGCGGGGCGCGGTCGGCGGTACTGACGCTCCCGGGCTTCACCCACGACGTGTGCTCGGCCGTCTACCCGATGGGGTCCGCGAGCCCGTTCCTTCGCACGCTACCGCTCGACCGCTTCGGCCTGGAATGGCTCCACCCGCCGGTGCCGTTCGCCCACCCGCTCGACGGCGGCACCGCGGCCGTGTTCCGCCGGTCCGTCGAGGACACCGCCGCCGGCCTCGGCGCCGACGCCGACGCCTACCGCCGCCTGATCGCGCCGCTGGCCCGCGCCGCCGACGGGCTGTTCGCCGACCTGCTCGGGCCGCCGTTCACGATCCCGCGGCACCCGCTGGCGGCGCTGCGGTTCGGGTTCCCCGCGCTACGGACCGGCCGCGGCTTCGCGGAAGCGTACTTCAAGACCCGCGAAGCGCGGGCGCTGTGGGCGGGGGTGGCGGCGCACGCGGTCCTGCCGCTGGAGCGGCGGCCCGGCGGGGCGGTGGCGCTGATGCTCGGGCTGGCCGGCCACGCCCACGGCTGGCCGGTCGTTCGCGGCGGGGCGCAGGCGCTCACCGACGCCCTCGTCGGCTACCTCCGCTCGCTCGGCGGCGAGGTCGAAACGGGCCGGTGGGTGAAGTCGCTCGCCGACCTGCCGCCGGCGAAGGCGGTGTTGTTCGACACCTCGCCGCGGCAAATGCTGGCGATCGCCGGCGACGGGCTCTCGGCCGGGTACGCGCGACGGCTGCGGAAGTACCGGCACGGCCCCGGCGTGTTCAAGGTGGACTGGGCGCTGGCGGGGCCGATCCCGTGGGCGGCGGCGGACTGCCGCGGGGCGGGGACCGTCCACGTCGGCGGCACGCTGGACGAGATCGCCGACGCGGAACGCGCCCCGTTCGAGGGGCGGCACGCGGAGAAGCCGTTCGTGCTGGTGGTGCAGCCGTGCGTGGCCGACCCGTCGCGGGCACCGGCGGGAAAGCACGTCGGCTGGGGGTACTGCCACGTCCCGCCCGGCGGCGGCGAGGACATGCTGGGGCGGATCGAGGGGCAGATCGAGCGCTTCGCCCCCGGCTTCCGCGACCTCATCCTCGGGCGGCACGTGATGACGGCGGCGGCGATGGAGGCGTACAACCCGAACTACGTGGGCGGCGACATCAGCGGCGGGGTGACGGACCTGTGGCAACTGTTCACGCGGCCGGTGGCGTCGCTGGACCCGTACCGGACGCCGAACCCGCGGCTGTGGCTGTGCTCGTCGTCGACGCCGCCGGGCGGAGGCGTCCACGGGATGTGCGGGTGGGGGGCGGCGCGGTCGGTGCTGCGGCGGTTGGGCGTGAAGCGGAAGTAGAAGGACGAAGCCCACCCGTCGCAACGGGTGGGCTTTCAGGCTGCGGTCACGAGAAGTCGATGTCCAGCCGCGTCGTGTCTGGTGCGACCGTGGTGGTGAAGCCGGACGTCTCGGGGTCGTGGAACTTCTTCGGCAACACCACCACGGGCTTCCCAGGCCGCTCGGCCTTCTTGCCGCTCGAGTCGCCGACGTTCCGCGGCTCGTTCCCCTGGATGACGCCGACCTTCACCTCGCCCGGCGGCACGTCGGTGAGGATGAAGCTGCCGTCCTTGTGCACGACCGCGAACGCCACCTCGTTGTTCGCCCCGACCACCCGCACCGTGCCGGACTGGAGCGGCTGTCCCTTGTAGGTCACCGTGCCGCGCACCTCGCGGACCCGCTCCCCCTCCGCCCCTCCGCACCCGAGGGCGAACACGGCGGCGAGCAGGGGGACGCACCACACACGGGATCGATCGAATACGTGCATCATGTTGGCTCCGCCGGGTAGGAGGTTGAGGTGCCGGTCACCAGTCGCTGCCGAGGCTCAGGCCGTCGTTCGGCCAGAGCGCCCGCGCCCAGGTGGTGCCGGAGATGTTCGGGGTGACCAGGCGGACGCTCCCGTCCATCAGCCCGACCACGGAGGCGCCGTTGAACGCCTGGACGTAGTAGGGGTTGCAGGCGTCCACCCGCGGGCTGTTCTGCGGCGGGGCGGCGGTCGTCGTGGCGACCGGGTTGGTGGTGTCGTTGCTGATGAGCCGGGTGTCGATGTACGCCCCGCGGGACCAGTTCCACGGCGTCCAGTACGCCCACAGCTTGTGGTAGTACTTCGGGTCGCCGGCGCTCGACGGCTCCGTCTCGCCGAGGCCGCACACCGCGTACTGCTCGCCGAACCCGACGACGTTCGAGGTGCCGTCGGACAGGCCGACGAGGGTGGCCCGGGCGTCGGTGTGGCGCGGGCCGCCCTTCGGGTCGCCGAACACGGCGTGGTTCGCCCCGTAGTTGCAGTGCGCCCAGGTGCCGCCGTTGTTCTCGACCCAGGTGTCGCCCGGGTTCGACGTGTCGCGCGGCGACAGGTACGTCTTCACCTTCACCGACCCCGGCGACGTGGACCCGCCGACCCAGAAGTTGACGTTGGCCGACCCGGCGGTCCAGAGCGGCCCCTGCTCGACGTAGGGCAGGATGTAGCAGAACAGCGAGTACTGCCGGGTGGCGTTGTTGATGTCGGTGGCCATCGGCGGCAGGGCGTTGTTGACGTCGTGGTAGCCGTGGCAGGCGAGGACGATCTGCTTGACGTTATTCTGACTCTGCGCGCGAGCGGCGGCCTCGCGGACCTTCTGCACGGCAGGGAGGAGCAATCCGATGAGGATGGCGATGATGGCGATCACCACCAGCAACTCGATCAGCGTGAACGCCCGCGAGCGGGAACGAAGAAGCGGCATGCCGCGATCTCACGACCGGGTGAGGGGCGAGCGTGGAGTTTGGGGGCGAGGGCAGGGCGACCGGGCGGAAGGGCGGGGCGACGTGGGTGAACGGCCCGGCATTCACGACGGGCGAAGAATTATACCTCGATGCAAGGCCGGGGCCAAACGCCCGACCCTTTCGCGTCTCGTTGGATTATCGACCTCGGCCGGCTGTCGGCTCAGGGGTCTTGAGGCTCGGGGGCGCTGACGGGCACGTCGTCCCACCGGATCGCGTCGAACAGGCGCCACAGCTTCCGGCCGCGGGTGGGGTTCACCGCCGCCGCGTGCGCCGCCCGGCCGGCCAAGTGCGCCCGCCAGTCGGCACACGCCG
>DASPHQ010001284.1:0-19650 GCA_035629595.1 Urbifossiella sp.
TGCCTCGTCGTACAGGCCGCGGTGGCCGTCGAGCTTCAAGCGGCCGTGCCGGGCCTCGACCGCCCGCAGCGTGATGCCGAGCCCGCCCAGCGACAGCGCCACCGACGCCCACAAGAACAGTGCCCCCGTCAGGCTGATGACGGTGTGGAGTTCCAGCCCGACCAGCACCAGCGAGGCGTGGCTGAGGAACAGGTACGCGAAGAACCGGCGGGCGTCGGCCTGCACCGTCGCCATGCCGGCGGCGTACGCGGCGGTCGCCATCGACACGGCGCCGACCGCCTGCAGCGCCCACTCGGGGGCGGTCGGCAGCGCCAGCCGCAGCGCCAGGTACACGCCGGCGAGCGGGGCCACGAACAGCAGCGCGGTGCCGAACGTGGCGTGCTCGAACAGGTCGGCGATCCACAGGTGCGCCGGCACCGCCCCGCTGCGGACCAGCACCGCCAGCAGCAGCAGCACCCCGCCCGCGGCCGGCGCGCCGAGTTCGACCGCCGCCCACCCGCCGACGAGCAGCGCCGTGAACAGCCCCATGTGGAGGGCGAACACCCGCGAATGCCGGCCGCGGCGGCGCAGCTCGACCAGCGGCGGCAGCACGCCGAGGACCAGGAACAGCACCAGCAGCGCCGGCGCGGCCGGGGCGGCGGCGAAGGTGCCGAGGCGGAACCCTTCGGCGAGGAGGTGTCCGCCGAGCGACATGCGGTTGAGCTTCACCCGCGGCGTCGCCAGCACCACCAGCAGGTGCAGCAGCGCGACGAGTGCGAGGAACGGCGCCGACAGGCCGTCCACGGCGAACAGGGGTCCGCCGGGCACACCGTTGACCAACGCGACCCACGGCATGAGGGCGCAGCCGAACGCGGCGAGGGAGAAGCCGAGGGTGACGCGGCCGGCGGTGACGGGGTCGCGGAGCAGCGCTACGACGGCGGCGCCGGCGAGCGGTAGCGCGACGCACAGCTCGGCCCAGGGGAGGTGGAGGAACGTCATGCGGGGGGTCTCGGTATCGTTCGCGGCGAGCGGACTGTCGGCCCGGGGGGAGCCCGGGCCTTCGCTTGGTAGCCGCGGGCTTCAGCCCGCGCCCACGTCGGCGGTGTCAGAGGGGCGTCGCTCCCCGGTGCTCCGCCGCAGGTGGGCGCGGGCTGAAGCCCGCGGCTACCGGCCCCGAACCGACCGCCGGCTCGCGCGACCCCCCCGCCGCCGCCGCGCCCGCGAGCCACGCCGTCGCGCGCTCCTCGGCCGCGGTGCAGGCGCGGAAGAAGCGCACGAACGGGTCGGCGATGAACCGGTCGAGCAGCGCGTCGAGGTGGCCGCGCTCCAGCGCGAACCGGTACACCCGCACCCCGAACCACCCGCCGCCGCGCGCCTGCCGGCCGCCGAGCGCGTTCTCGATGCCGCTGTGGTCGCGGATGGCGCTCGGCGCCCGCACGAACTGGAGCGTCCGCAGGCAGGCGTGGCCCATCAGGTGCGCCAGCGGCACGTACCGCCACCCCAGCCCGATCTCGGCCACGATCAGCCCCACCTGCGCCAGCGACGCGAACGACAGGATCGACTTGATGTCCGTCTGCACCCGCCCCACCAGCGCCGCGTACCCGGCCGTGACGAGCCCCAGCGCCACCACCACCCACGACAGCAGCGGCGACGCGTCCAGCACCGGCCCGGCCCGCAGCAGCAGGTACGCCCCGAGGTGGACCGACAGCGCCCCGTAGAACACGGCGCTGCTCGGCGTCGGCCCCTCCATCGCCCGCGGCAGCCAGCCGGAGAACGGCACCAGCGCCGACTTCCCCGCCGCCGCCACCACCAGCAGGCCGCCCACGAGCAGCGCCTGGACTTCCGTCAGCGGGCAGTGTCCGAACGGCCACGCCTCCGGGTCGGCGTGGTAGCCGGTGAGCTGGTCGAGGTCGCCCTCGCCGCTCAGCTTGTGGAGCACGACCGCGGCCAGCAGCAGCGCCGCGTCCGACACCCGGTACACCACCCACACCCGCAGCGCGTTCCGCACCGGCGCCGGCCGGTCGTGGAAGAACCCGACCAGCAGCGCGCTCGACAGGCCGACCAGCTCCCACCCGAGGAACAGCGTCTCGATGGTGCCGGCGAGCGCGGTCGTGACCATGCCGGCGGTGAACACCGAGTAGAGGACGAAGAACCGGTTGTACCCCGGCTCGCGGTGCATGTACCGGTCGGCGAACGCGCCGATCGTTCCGCACAGCACCAGCGACAGGGCGACGAACGGCACGGAGAGCCGGTCGAAGATGAACTTCACGGCGAAGTGGTAGTGCGCCGCGTCGGTGTGGCTGCCGATGTGGACCCACTCGCCGAACCCGATGACGACGTGGTGGCTGTCCGTCGCCAGCATGTGGACGAGCACGGCGACGGCGGCCAGCAGCGCGAGGCCGGTGGTGGCGGCGACGGCGCGGGCGGTGGCGCGCTCGGACAGCGGCCGGCCGGCGAGCGACGCGACGCCGAGCACCGCGACGAGCAGCGCCGGCAACGCCACGACGGCGGCGCCGAGCGCGGCGGACACGGCCGCGGGGGTGTCGAGGGACGGGAACAGGTCGGGCACGGGTCGGGCACCTTCGGGTGTAGGCTCGGGGCTTCGCCGCTTGCGGCGTTGCAGGCGCTGCAACGCCGCAAGCGGCGGACTATCAAACCCCGATCGCGGCGAATTCCAGGTGGCCGCGCCAGCCGCGGTACCAGTCGGCCGAGGTCGCCGCCCGCGGCAGCTCGTCCGACTGCGGCTCGTAGTCGTGGAACGCCCCGTCGCGGTACAGCTTCACCGCGCCCGTCGTCGGGTGCTGCACCGCGAACTGCACCCACCCGCCGCGGACCAGCGTCCCCACGAGCGGGATGCGGTCCATGATGCCGAAGATCACCTCCGGGGTCGTTTCCACCACGAACAGCAGCCGCACCGGTTCGTGAATCTCCGTCATCTGCCACGGCAGGCCGGTCCGCAGGTCGCTGGCGGCGCCGTCCATCACGCCGACCAGGCCGGTCACGTTGTGCGGCAGCTTCGTCCCGCAGCCGTAGCCCTGGCTGTCCACGTGCGAGAAGTAGTACTCCAGGTTGATGCCGCCACACACCGGCACCGCCGCCCCCAACAGCCGCGCCAGCGTGCTCCCCTGGGCGTCGTCCTGCGTCGGGTCGTAGGAGGTGAGGAACGCCCGCCGGTCGAGGTACAGGCCGCGCGTGTTCTCGCGCCGGCCGACGATGCAGATGGCGTTCGTCGCGTGCCCCAGCTCCGGCCGCACCTGGGCCAAGTCCTGACTGCGGTTCTCGACGTGCCGGTGCGCCTCGGCGGGCGTCTGCTCCAGCGGCGCGGACATGAACCGTCGCGAACGCTCGTGGGCGTTCCGCTCGCACGTCGCCACCAACTCGGCCCGCGCCCGCGCGAACTCGACGCGGTGCGACTCGGGGACGCGGTCGAGGTCGAACAGCGTCACCGTGTCGTCGCAGGTGTTGTGGCAGCCGCCGACGAACCAGGTGTCGTCGGGGACGGGGATGCCGTCGGCGGCGACGCGGGCGCGCACCCGCGGGTCGTTGAGGATTTGCGCCGCGGCCCGGCCGTTGGGCGCCCCCGGCGAGCCGCCGCACGCCCCGCAGTCGTAGGCCGACTTGTGGGGGTTGTTCAGGCTGTCCGAGCCGTGCCCCAGGACGAAGAACAGCCGGCCGAAGTTCTTCAGCAGCCCGATGTCGCGCAGCAGCCGCGCCGCCTTCTCGGCCATCTCGGCGACGGTGAGGCCGAGGCCGCCGTTCTCCGGCGCCGGCGCCTTCTCGGGCAGCCGCTCCAGCTTCAATCGGGTGGCCGGCGGCGTCATCACGGACCGGTCGAACCACCCGCTGACGCGCGCCGCGAGCCGCGGGAACAGGATGCGGGCGACGAGTGGCACCGCGGCGAGCGACCCGAACAGGCCGGTGAGCACGGCCCCGGTGGCGGCGCCGCGGCTGCCGACCTGGAACCCCTTCGACGCCGCCCCGAGGGCGCGGCGCGTGCGGGCCTGCTTCAGGTGCGCCAGTTCCTGCCCGTCGCACGGCTGCTCCTCGACCCAGTGGCCGGGCGTCAGCACGATGGGGCACAGCGGCACGAAGTAGGCGTCGGCCGCGCCGCGGTAGTAGATCGGCACGTTGAAGAACCCGGCGGCGCCGAACGTCTCGCAGTCGGGCGCGACTTCTTCGAGGTGCCGGCGGAACGACTCCTCACGCTCGTCCAGGCAGGTGACGACCTGGAAGCGGGGCCTTTGGAAAGATGAAGGATGAAGGATGAAGGATGAATTCGGACCCGCACCCGGCGCGGGGTTTGGTTCCTCCTTCATCCTTCGTCCTTCATCCTTCCCCCGCCAGTGCAGGATCAGCGCGTCGAGTGTCTGGGTGCGGAAGCGGCGCTCGTAGGCGAGGTGGAACACCCGCCGCCGCTCCACGTTCCCGAACGCCTCCACCTCCGACACCAGCAGCGCCCACTCGCCGGGCGTCAGCCGGCTCAGCTCGGCCGGCGCCCAGCCGAGCACCTGCGCCAGCTGGAACACCGGGAACGCCCGCTGCGCCGCGGTCGGCGGCGGCTCGGCCGGCAGCCGCGCCCGCAACTCGTCGCGCAGTTCCGACAGCGGGCCGCGGTAGCCGAGCTCGGTCCGGGCGGCGTGCGCGGCGGCGATCCGGTCCAGCAGCAGCCTCACCGCCACGAACTCGACGAGCGAATCGGCCGGGATCGGGTGGCCGACGCGGTCGCCGCGGGCCGCCACCTCGCGGACCATGCCGCCCCACCCGCGCAGCGCCAGCAGCGTCGCCGACAGGTACTCGTCCCACTCCGCCGCCGGCACCCCCAGCGCCTCCAGCGACTCGCGCACGGAGCCGATCGCGCTCACGGTCTGCAGGCGCGCCGCTTCCGCCGGCAGCGCCGCGAGCCAGCGCGGCGGCGTCGCGGCGGCGTACAGCGCCAGGAAGCAGCGGAACAGGCCGGCGGCGCGGTTCGGCAGCGGGGCGTGGGCGACGCCCTGGTCGAGGAACGCGGCGGTGACGCGCACCAGCAGGTCGTTCACCCACAGGTCGGGGTCGGTGCCGGTGGCGCGGGCCAGCAGGTCGCGGTGGCGCACCGGCGGCGCGGGCGGCGCCGGCGGCGGCAGCGGCCCGACGCCGGCGAGGCAGACGCGCCACAGCGCCTCGAGCGCGAACGCCTCCCACGTCGGGTCGGGCCACGTCTCGATGCGGTCGCCGCCGTACTTGCGGAACAGCGGCTCGGCCCACGTGGTGCGGCCGCGGAGGTCGCGCATCACCCACCGCCGGGCCTCGGCGACGAACCGCCCGCGCGCCGCCGCCGACACGTCCGGGCGGACGCGGCGGAGGGCGTGCGTCTCGGCGAGGTAGTAGTCGAGCTCCGCGGCGGGGCCGGTCCACACCGGGTACTGCAGCATCGCCAGCCGCAGTTCGAGCCGCGTGCCGAGGCCGACGATGTTGTCGTCGGCGCGGCCGGAGAGGTCGTCTCGGAGCACCCGGCGGAGGCCGTCGAAGCGGATGCGGCCGCGGCCGAGTTCGGCCCGGTAGCGCTCCTCGGTGAGGTACGGCTGACAGCCGAACGCCGCGCCGCCCTGGCGGACGGCGTCCTCGAACCGGAGGTGCTCGAACGCGTGGAGCGTGTTGTGGTGGATGAAGACGGTGATCGGCCCCTGCGCCGGCAGCAGGTGCGCGGCGTGGTCGATGGCGGCGCGGAGGCGGTCGGCGGGGGCCGCAGGCAGAACCATGAAGCGTCACCGGGGGCGGGGAGAGGGCGGATTAGCAACGGACGTGCCGCGCGCCGCCGCGGCTATAACGACCGCTCCGGGCCGCGTCGGCGTGCCCGGCGGTGGTCCGGCGCCGGCCACGGTGGTCGACGGGGAGCCACCCCGCGAGGGGGCCGCATGGCCGGGTTCCGCCTCCAGTACCTCGGGCCGGTCCTCCTCATCACCCTCTGCCTCGTCACCCTCTGCACTGTCGCGGCCGTGTCGCTGTTCCACCAGCAGGCGACCGTCACCCGCGTGCTCCGCGAGAACGTCGAGAGTCGGCAGGCCGCGGCCGACCTGCGCGGCGTCCTCAACACCCTCGTCGAGCTCGAACACCGCCACGTCGAGACCGTCGCCGACCTGCACGTCCAGGCCGAGACGGTGCTGCGCGGGACGGAGGCGCTCGCCGACCAGCCGGAGGAACAGGCGCTGGCCGCGAAGCTCCGGGCCGGGTTCGACGAGTACCTCCGCCGCTGGCAGGCGCTGCCGCCGCGCGCCGACCCGGGCCACGACGCGGCGGTCGACGACGCCACCCGGCTGCTCGAAGCCGAAGTCCTCCGCCCGTGCCGCGACTACGAGGCGGTCAACGACCGGCGCGTCGAGGAGTCCACGCGCGGGCACGAGCGGGTGCTGCGGCAGCTGGCCGTCGGGCTGGCGGTGATCGGCGGGCTGGGGGCGGTCGCCGGCGTGGTGCTCGGGTTCGGCGTGGCGCGGTCGCTGTCCCGGTCGATCCGCCGGCTGCGGGTGCAGCTGCGCGACGCGGCCGGGATGCTCGGCCCCGACCCGGCGGGGTTCGTGCTCACCGGCGAGGCCGAGTTCCACGGCCTCCACGCCGAGGCCGACCAGCTGACGGCCCGCATCGAGGACATGCTGCGCACCCTTCACCAGCGCGAGCTCGAAGTCCTGCGCGCCGAGCAGCTGGCGGCGGTCGGGCAGCTCGCGGCGGGCGTCGGGCACGAGATCCGCAACCCGCTCACGTCGATCAAGATGCTGGTGCAGGCCGGGCTCGAGGACGGCGGCGGGCTGACGCCCGAGGACCTGCGCGTGATGGAGGGCGAGGTGCGGCGGATGGAGCGGTCGCTGCGAACGTTCCTCGACTTCACCCGCCCGCCGGCGCCCGAGCGGCGGCCGACCGACCTGGTGCCGCTGCTCGCCGGCGTCGCCGACCTCCTCCGCGGCCGGGCCGAGCGGCAGAAGGTGGGCGTGGCGCTGGACGTGCCGCCGGGCGGCGTGGTGGTGACGGCCGACGGCGAGCAGCTGCGGCAGGTGCTGGTGAACCTGGGGCTCAACGCCCTGGACGCGATGCCGGCCGGGGGCACGCTGCGGTTCGCGCTACGAGTTGTGGCGGGTCGGACGGAGCTGGAGGTGAGCGACACCGGCGCGGGAATCGCGCCGGCGGTGATGGCTCGGCTGTTCGAGCCGTTCGTGAGCAGCAAGGCCACCGGGCTCGGGCTGGGGCTGGTGATCTCCAAGCGGATCGTCGAGGACCATGGCGGCACCATCGCGGCGGCGAACCGCACCGGCGGAGGCGCGAGCTTCTTCGTGCGCTTGGGGGTGGGGTGAGTCGATGGGTCGGACGAATCAGCCCTCTTGAGCCCGGAGGGCGACG
Organism: Urbifossiella sp.; assembly: GCA_035629595.1. Classification (GTDB taxonomy): domain Bacteria; phylum Planctomycetota; class Planctomycetia; order Gemmatales; family Gemmataceae; genus Urbifossiella. The sequence goes on from DASPHQ010001284.1 coordinate 7,342, forward strand.
GCGTGTAGCCCGGGGTGCAACCCCGGGCGGCCTCCGGCGGAGTTCGATCCGCGTCGCACCCACGACCCACGCCCACGCCGCCCGGGGTTGCACCCCGGGCTACACGCCGTCGCCCTCCGGGCTCAAAACCCACGACCCCGCCGTATCATCCCCCCATGCCCACGCTACTCGTCGTCGACGACGAACCCGCGATCCAGCACGCCTTCCAGCGCGCCTTCCGCGACGCCGACCTCACCCTCCGCTCGGCTTCCACCGCCGCCGAGGCCGTCGCCGCGGTCGAGCGCGACCGGCCCGACGTGGTCGTCCTCGACGTCCACCTGCCCGACGCCACCGGCCTCGCCACCTTCCACCGCATCCGCGCCGTCGACGCCCGCACGCCCGTCATCCTCGTCACCGGCCACGGCACCACCGACCTCGCCATCGAGGCCATGAAGGAGGGCGCGTTCGACTACCTCCTCAAGCCGCTGGAGCTGCCGGCGCTGCGCGAGGTGATCGACCGGGCAGTCCGCTCGGCACGCCTCATGCGCGTCCCCGCCGCGATGCCCGAGGTGGAACCGGCGCCGGACCAGGGCGACCTGATGGTCGGCCGCTGCGCCGCGATGCAGGAGGTGTACAAGGCCGTCGGCCGCGTCGCCCGGCAGGACGTGACGGTGCTCCTGCTCGGCGAGAGCGGCACCGGCAAGGAGCTGGTGGCGCGGGCCATCTACCAGCACTCGGCGCGGGCCGGGAAGCCGTTCGTCGCCATCAACTGCGGGGCGATCCCGGAGAACCTCGTCGAGAGCGAACTGTTCGGGCACGAGAAGGGGGCGTTCACCGGCGCCGACCGCCGCCGCGTCGGCCGGTTCGAGCAGGCCCACGGCGGCACCGTCTTCCTCGACGAGGTCGGCGAGCTGCCGCCGTCGGCGCAGGTGAAGATGCTGCGGGTGCTTCAGGACCGGCGGTTCGAGCGCGTCGGCGGCGACGAGACGTTCACCGCCGACGTGCGGGTGATCGCGGCGACGAACGCCGAGCTGGAGACGATGGTGGACGACGGCCGGTTCCGCAAGGACCTGTTCTTCCGGCTGAACGTGTTCGCCATCCGCCTGCCGCCGCTCCGCGACCGCGGCGACGACCTGGCGCTGCTGATCGACTACTACCTGCGGCGGTACGGGCCGGAGCTGGGCAAGCCGGTGCAGGCGGTCGGCCCGGCGGCGGCGGCGGCGCTGGCGGCGTACCCGTGGCCGGGGAACGTCCGCGAGCTGCAGAGCGTGCTGAAGCAGGCCATCATCCGCATGCGCGGCGCCGCGCTGCTGGTGGAAGACCTGCCGGCCGCGGTGACCGGCGTGGCCGCGACGGAGCCGGCGGCGGCGCCCGCGGCGGGGGCGTTCGACTGGGACGAGTTCGTGGGCGGGCGGATCGCGGCGGGGACGGAGGGGCTGTACGCCGAGGCGCTGGAGCGGATGGAGCGCGAGGTGCTGGTGCGGGTGCTGCGGCACACCGGCGGCAACCAGCTCCAGGCGGCGAAGCTGCTCGGCATCACCCGCGGCAGCCTGCGGACGAAGATTCGGGCGCTGGGCATCACCATCCGCAGCGGGGTGTGGTCGGACGACGACCAGCCTGACTCGTGAGGAGCCAGAAAGGATGAAGGATGAAGGATGAAGGATGAAACCCGAGCCGGAGTCGGAACGCGGGTTTTCCTTCATCCTTCATCCTTCATCCTTCATCCTTCATCCTTCCCCGAGCTGGCACGGCGCGTGCTTTGGTCCGGCGAACCCCCGCCGCCCGAGGCTCCGCCGTGGCCGACCCGTCTGCCGCCCGCTCGACCCCGCCGCCGCTCGCCCCCGGCGCCTTCGGCAACCTCAAGTTCGACGCCGTCGCCGGGTTCCTGGTCTTCCTGATCGCCATGCCGCTGTGCCTGGCCATCGCCCGCGCCAGCGGCTTCCCGCCCATCGCCGGCATCTGGACCGCCGTCATCGGCGGCGTCGTCTGCTCCCTCATCAGCAACTCGCAGCTCACCATCAAGGGGCCGGCCGCGGGGCTCATCGTCATCGTCTACGGGGCGGTGACCGAGCTCGGCGGCGAGTTCGCCACGCCCGACATGAGCGAGACGGCGCGGGCGTTCCTCGGCTACAAGCTGGCCCTCGGCGTCGGCGTCACCGCGGGGGTGATTCAGATCCTGTTCGGCCTCCTCCGCGCCGGCAAGCTCGCCGACTTCTTCCCGCTCACGCCGGTCCACGGCATGCTCGCCAGCATCGGCGTCGTCATCATCGCCAAGCAGGCCTACGAGGTGGTCGGCGCCAGCGCCACGAAGGGGGCCGGGCCGCTCACGCTCATCGCCGAGTTCCCGGGCAAGCTGACCGGCCTGAACCCCGAGATCGCCGTCATCGGCGTCGTCGGGCTGTTGATCCTGTTCACCCTGCCGTTCGTCGCCGCGCGGGTGAAGTTCCTGAAGCGCGTGCCGGGGCAGCTGGTGGTGCTGGCGGTCGCCATCGGGCTCGGCATCGCGTTCGACCTGGAGCACCGCCACACGTACCTGTTCCCGGACAGCTTCTTCGACCTGAACCACACCGCCGAGTACGAGGTCGGCCCGCGCTTCCTGGTGGACATGCCGGAGGTGCTACAGAACCCGTCCGACGCCTTCGCCGTGCCCGACTTCCGCGGCCTCGCCACCGCCACCGGGCTGAAGTTCCTCCTCCTGTTCACGCTCATCGGCAGCCTCGAATCGCTGCTGAGCGCCAAGGCCGTCGAGCTGATCGACCCGTGGCGGCGCAAGACGAACTTCGACCGCGATCTGCTGGCGATCGGCGTCGCCAATACGATTTCGAGCGCCGTCGGCGGCTTGCCGATGATTTCGGAGATCGTGCGGAGCAAGGCGAATATCGACAACGGCGCCCGCACCCGGGCGGCGAACGCGTGGCACGGCCTGTTCCTGCTGGCGTTCGTGCTGGCGTTCCCGAACCTGATCCACCGCATCCCGCTGGCGGCGCTCGGGGCGATGCTGGTGTACACCGGCTTCCGGCTGGTGAGCCCGCGCGAGTTCGTCCGCACCTACAAGGTCGGGAGCGAACAGTTCCTCATCTTCATCACCACGATCGTGGCGACGCTGGCGACCGACCTGCTGATCGGCATCGCCACCGGGATCGCGCTGGAGGTGGTGTTCCACCTGTGGCACGGGGCGCCGCTGGGCGGGCTGTTGCGGTCGGACGTGTCGGTGGTGCCGGAGGGGGACACGCGGGTGATCCTGGTGGTGCGGCGGGCGGCGGTGTTCAGCAACTGGCTGGGGCTGCGCAAGGCCATCGTGGGGCAGGGCGAGTGCAAGGACGAGGTGATCCTGGACCTGTCCGACACCCGACTGGTGGACCACAGCACGATGGAGAAGTTGCACGAGCTGGAGGCGGAGTTCGCGCACGGCGGGAAGCGGCTGACGGTGATGGGGCTCGACGCCCACGTGCCGCTGTCGAAGCACCCGCGGGCGGCGCGCAAGAGCGGGCTCACGCCGCGGGCTGTTGTGTGAATGACGAATGACCCACCAATGACCCACCAATGACGAAGGAAGAGGCCCGGCTCGGGGCTTCCTTCGTCATTGGTGGGTCATTGGTGGGTCATTCGTCATTCCGGGGTTCGGCGTGCGTAAGATGCCCCGTGATGCCGTCCCCCTTCCGTTCCCTGAAGCACCCGAACTACCGCCGCTACTTCCTCGGGCAGATCGTCTCGTTCACCGGGTCGTGGATGCAGAGCGCCGCGCTCATGTGGCTCCTCTACGACCGCACCGGCGACGTCCGCTGGCCGTCGTACCTGCTGGTGGCGCAGGTCGGCCCCACGCTCCTCCTCGGCACCTGGGCCGGGCACCTCGCCGACCGCCTGCCGAAGCGCGACCTCATCGTGCGCACCCAGGCCGCGTTCCTCGTCAACGCCGTCGTGCTCGCGGTGCTCGTCGCCGGCGGGTGGGCGGCGCCGCTGCTGGTGCTGGCGCTGCAGCTCCTCAACGGCATCATCCAGGCGATCGACCTGCCGACCCGGCTGGCGTTCGTGCCGGACCTGGTGCCGCGGGCCGACCTCATCAACGCCGTCGGCCTGAACGCGATGCTGTTCAACTCCGGCCGGGCGGTCGGCCCCGCGGCCACCGGGCTGCTGTTCCTCCTGGCGTCGGTGGTGGCCCCGCTCGTCGGTCACCCCGACGCCGTGGCCCTCGGCGCCGTCGGCTGCTTCACGCTGAACGCGCTGAGTTACCTGGCGGTGCTGCTGGCGCTGCGGCGGATCGAGGTGCCGGGGCTGCCGACGGACCGGCCGCCGCCGGGCTCGGTGTGGGACGGGGTGCGCTACCTGGTCGGCCGGCGGCGGCTCGGCGGGCTGGTGTTGCTGACGTTCGTGCTGTGCGCGTTCGCGTGGCCGCTGCTGACGCTGTTCCCCGGCTACACCCGGACGCAGCTCGGCCTCGCGGAGGAATCGTACAGTTTCCTCGTGAGCGCCCTCGGCGCCGGGGCGCTGGTGGGGGCGCTGGGGTGCGCCACCTACGGCACGCCGGCGCGGCGCGGGGCGTTCCTGGTGTTCGGCGCCGCCGCCGCCGCGGCCGGGCTGTGGGGGTTGGCGGAAACCACGACGGCGCCGGCGGCCGTCGGCTGGGCCGGGTGCGTCGGGTTCGGGCTGATCCTGTTCCTGTCGACGGGCCAGTCGGCGGTGCAGCTGGCGGTGCCGGACGACGTGCGCGGCCGGGTGATGGCCGTGTGGGCGATGACGCTGAGTGCGAGCGCCCCGGCCGGGCACCTCGCGGCGGGGCAGATCGCGGACGCGGCGGGGGTGGCGCCGGTGCTGCGGGGGATGGCGCTCGGGTGCTTTCTGGTGTCGTGTGCGTTGTTGGCGGTACTCGTTCGCGGATTCGAGCCCCGTGAAGGGGTGAAGGGGTGAAGGGGTGAAGGGGTGACGACGCACGTCATTTCTCACCCCTTCACCCCTTCACCCCTTCACCCCTTCACCCCTTCACCCCTTCATGCGACACTCACCACGAACCACGACCCCGGGTGAACGATGCCCATCCCACGAAGAACCGCCCTCGCCGCCCTCGCCGCCGCGCCGTTCGCCCGCGCCCAGGAGGCGCCGGCGCTGACGCTGTCCACCTTCAGCGCCGAAGTGACCATCCCCGTCGGCCACCCGTGCATGGGCGGCGGCATCGCCCCGGCGAAGGAGGTGCTCGACCCGCTGGAGGCGCGCGGGTTCGTCCTCCGCGGGGCCGGGCGGCCGGTCGTGGTCCTCGCCGTGGACTGGTGCGAGATCCGCAACGCCGCCTACGACCGGTTCCGCGCCAAGGTCGCCGCCGCGGTCGGCACCGACCCGGTCCGCGTGATGCTGTCCGCCCTCCACCAGCACGACGCCCCCATCTTCGACACCGCCGCCGAGGAGCTGCTGGAGCGGCACAAGGCCGGCGCGTCGGTCGGCAGCGTCGCGGTGTTCGAGCGGCTGACGACCGCGGTCGCCGACGCCGCGGCGGCGAGCCTGCGGGCGGCGCGGCGCGTCACGCACCTCGGCACCGGTCGGGCGCGCGTGGAGCAGGTGGCGTCGAACCGCCGCTACCTCGATAACGCCGGGCAGGTGCGCTACAACCGCATGTCCGCGACGCGCGACCCGAAGGTCCGCGCCGCCGGCGAAGGGACGATCGACCCCGAGCTGAAGCTGCTGTCGTTCTGGGACGGCGACACGGCGCTGGCCGGGTTGTCGGCGTACGCGGTGCATCCGATGAGCTTCTACGGCCGCGGCGGCGTCACCGCCGACTTCGTGGGGCTGGCGCGGCGGCGGCTCCAGGCGGACACGCCGGGGGCGTTGCAGCTGTACGCCTCGGGGTGCAGCGGCAACGTGACGGCCGGGAAGTTCAACGACGGCGACCCCGGCAACCGCCCGGTGCTGGCCGACCGCATGTACCGGGCGATGGCCGCCGCGTGGCGCGACACGCGGAAGGTGCCGGTGACGACGCCGACGTTCCGCAACGTGCCGCTGACGCTGGAGGCGCGCGGCGGCGCCGAGCTCGCCACCGAAGCGCTGACGGCGCGGCTGACGACCGACGCGCGTCCGTTCGGCCGCTGCCTGGCGGCGCTGGGCCTGAGCTGGGCGAACCGGGTGCGTGCGGGGGTGCCGGTGGACGTGCCGGCACTCGACTTCGGCGGCGCGGTGCTGACGGTGCTGCCGGCCGAGAGCTACGTCGAGTTCCAGCTGGCGGCGCAGCGCGAGCGGCCGAACGACTTCGTGGTGGTGGCGGGGTACGGCGAGTGCGGCCCGGGGTACATCCCGGTGGAGCGGGCGTGGGCGGAGAACGACGGCAACCTGAGCGACTGGTGCTGGGTGGCCCGCGGCAGCGAGGCGCGGCTGACCGACGCCGTCCGCCGGGCGCTGGCGCGGGGGTAATGGGGTCAGCCCTTGCCCGGGGTGAAGGACTTGAGCTCGATGCGGCCGATCTCTTTACCGTCAGGACTCGTTCGGACGCCCTTTACCACGCCAACACGCTTTGCGTACCAGGTCGTCGCTCGGCTCGTTTCCGGAAGCACCTTACCATTGACTTCACACCGCGTACGCATCTCGACCTTGACCGCCTTGTACTTTCCCGCCGGAACTTCGATTTCCTCCGCGCTGGCCGTGTAAATGAGCTTGAGGTAGTTGCCCGGCGTGGCGCCCGCATCGTCTACCTCCCACGTGGTCCCGTCGGGGAGAGGGTTGCCGCCGGGTGCCAGCTTCAGAAGTGGATATGCCCTGAACTCCGTTCCGGAGTCAATGCTGCCGACGGAACGAAGTCCCGTGTCTGACACCCGATGGGAAACGCTCCTGGTCTGTTCACTGGCGCTGGTCGAAATCAATTCGGAGACGAACCAGTCACCATCTCGTTCCTCAACACTCTTGACTTCATGTGTGGAGATAACATCGGCGCCGACGAGGTACTCGCGCTTGTCCCCGACCCGGATCGGGTAGTACAGCTGACTTTCCTTGGGCTTGGGAAGCAGGGTGAACAGGGTGAACAGGAGGGCGAACGCGGCGGCGGTGATCAACGCGACGAGGAGGGCTTTGCGACGCATTCTCGGTCTCCCCAAGGATGACGAGCGCCAATCTACCCGGTTCGTACTGGCTCGTCACGCGCCGACTTCGCGCGTCACCGGCATGGTCGCGCGGAAGCCCAGGTCGCCGATCAGGCACGGGTGCTTGTACTGCTCCGCCGAGCCGCCGGTCGCCGCCAGCCGGGCGCGGTCCCACGCCGCCCACGCCCCCGCCGGCAGCAGCGCCGCCCGCACCGGACCCAGCCGACTCCCCTCCCGCTTCGACGCGTACTCCACGTTCTCTTCGCCGAGCGCGCGGTCGAGTTCCGCCAGGAACGTCGGCAGCGCCGCGCCCGCGTCGGGCTCCTCCAGGAAGAGCGAATAGTACGGCCGAACGTCGTCCCACACCGGCGCCAGGCTGTACGCCGTCAGCGGCTGCGGCACCCGCCCCGCCGCGGCGTCGACCGCCCGCGTGACGTGGTACTCGCTCAGCTTCTCGCCCGTCAGGTTGGCGAAGCGGTGACCCTTCCCCAGGAACTCGACCTCCGGCGTCCTCCCGTAGAACCCCGTGACGCGCACCAGGTCGGAGATGTGGTAGCGGTACAGGCCGTACAGCGTCGTCGGCAGGATGTAGTAGCTGCGCCCTTCGAGCAGCTCGTGGGCGCCGAGCACCGTCGGCTGCGGCGAGTCGATCTCGGCCTCGGGGATGAACTCGAAGTAGTGCGACCAGATGTCGAGGACGCCGCTCGCCGTGTGGTTGGCGAACGGGATCGTCATGCGCCCCTCGCTCGCCAACAACCCTAGGTCGCGGACCGGCGGCTCGCCGTAGTACCGCGGCAGCTGCCGGAGGTACGGCCCCATGCTGCCGCCGGTCCAGGTGTTGATGATCGTGCCGTCCGTCGGCCACGCGTCCATCGGGTACAGCCGGCCCAGCTTCTCCGCGATGGTCGTGAGTTCGCGGGCGCGGACCGGGTTCGCTTTCAGTCCGCGCGTCAACTCGGCGCGGATGTCGGGTGACAGGTCGATGTCACTCCGCAGGGTGCCGTTCTGCAAGTCGCGCAGCAGGTGGTCCTTCTCGGCGTCGAGGGTGCGGGCGAGTTGCACCAGCGTGCTCGGGTTGGCGGCGACGTGCTGCGACACGTCGCGGCCGAGGGCAAACCGCAGCGCGACGTAGTAGCGGGCGGTGGCGTCCTTGATCTTCCCCGTCTGGTATGGCACCGCGTACATGCGGCGGATGAGGCGGCGCTGCACCATCGCCGTGTAGCCGCTCAGGTTCCCGCACGGGATGCCGGCTTCGGTGCGGTATTCTTCCGGGTCGCCGCCGAGCTGCACGATCGGCCGCATGGCGATGCGGCGGCCGCGGTGGTCGCGGTACATCCGCACGCCCCACATGTTCCACCCCCGGCGGTACGCCGCGAGGTAGTCGTCCGTCACGGGGATGAGCTTGCGACTCGCCGTCGTGCCGCTCGTCAGCGCGAACAGGCGCACCGCGCGGTCGGCGAGAAGGGCGTTCAGCTCGCCCTTCTGCACGCGCTCGATGTACGGGGCGACGCGCTCGTAGGGGGCGACCGGGACGTTGTGGCGGTAGTCGGCGAGGGTGCGGATTCCGGCGAAGCCGTGGTCGCGGCCGAAGCCGGTGGCGGCCTGCTTCCGGAGGATGTGGAACAGCAGCGCCGTCTGCACGGCTTCCGGGTTCTGGCAGGCGGTCTCGAACTGAACGAGCTTGCGGCGGACGGGATAGGTGAGGAGGCGGCCGAGGCGGACGAGGAGGAAGCGCTTCAGGGACATGAGGGGTCCGGGTGAGGTCACCCGGGGCGTTGCCCCGGGCTATCTTGTCCCAGCCCTTCGGGCTGAAGAGTCAGACGGGTGCAGGCCAACGGCCTGCGATAACATAGCCCGGGGCAACGCCCCGGGGAGCAACCCGGACGGACGGTCAGTCCGCGCCCGCCGGCACGGCCGGCTCGGCGTCGACGCCGGCGAGGTGGCGGTCGAAGAACTCGACCACCCGGCGGTGGTACTCGTCGCCGGCGACGTGGAGCGCCTGGTTGTGCTTCGCCTTCGGCACCACCCACAGCTCCTTCGGCCCCTTCGCCCGCTCGAACAGCGCCTTCGCCATCTCCGGCTTGATGTACGTGTCACCCTCGCCGTGGATCATCAGCAGCGGCTGCCGCAGCCGGCCCACCGCCTTCTCGACGCTCGGGTACGTCACGCCGCGGTTCCGCGCCACCGTGCGCACCCCGGACAGGCCCAGCAGCCCGTAGAACCACGTCGGCAGCGCCTTCTGCATGGCCACGCGGGTGCTGTAGATCTTGATGAACTTCTGCATGTACGGCACGAGCGTGGTGTACGTCGCGTAGGCGCCGTCGGTGGCGACGCAGCGGATGCCGGGGTCGCCGGCGGCGGCGATGAACCCGGTACTGCCGCCCTTGCTGATGCCGAACAGGCCGATCCCCGCGGGGTCGGCGTCCGGCCGGGCGCGGAGGTACTTCAAGGCCGCGGCCAGGTCGGCGGTGTCCTTGTCGGTCACCCACTGGAGCGGCTCGTAGGCCGCGTCCTTGTCGCTGTCGCCCTGGTTCCGCGGCTCGTAGGTGAAGATGTCGTACCCGGCGGCGAGGAGCGGGTCGCAGTACTGCCGGCACGCCCAGCGGTCGGAGCCGAACTCGAGGCCGAACAGGATGACGCCCTTGCGGGCCGGCGCCGGGGTGCGGACGTAGCAGCCGCGGAGGGTCAGGCCGTCGGCCGCGGGGAACGTCACCGGCTCGGCGTCGTCGGTCGGCTGCCCCTTCGGCACGATGAACAGCGGCTTGACCTGGAAGATGCGGACGAGGTGCGGGACGTACTTCCAGCGCAGGTAGAGGTACAGTACGGCCAGGAACAGCCCGACCAAGACCGGTGGGCTGGCGACGACCGCGAGTGTAACCCACAACCAAAAGACCACCGGAGGTACTCCAGGTGCGTTGCTTGCTAATCCTTCGCGGGAGCCTCCTGCTCCACAAGGATGAATGATGAATGATGAATCCCGGACAGCGGCGGCGGCCAGTGACCGGGCTGTCTCCATTCATCATTCATCATTCATCATTCATCACTCCTTGAACCGGCTCACCACCAACGCGATGTTCTGCCCGCCGAACCCGAAGCTGTTGCTCAGCACGTGGTCCACGCGCTTCTCGCGGGCGGTTTTCGGGATGTAGTCCAGGTCGCACTCGGGGTCCGGCGTCTCCAGGTTGATCGTCGGCGGCAGCACGCCCTTGCGCAGCGCCGTCACCGCGATCACCAGCTCCACCACCCCCGCCGCGGCGATCAGGTGGCCCAGCATGCTCTTGCTGCTCGACACCGGCAGCTTGTAGGCGTACTCGCCGAACACCGCCTTGATCGCCGCCGTCTCCGCCGAGTCGTTCGCCTGCGTACTCGTGCCGTGGGCGTTGATGTAGCCGATGTCCGTCGGCCGCAGATTCGCGTCGGCCAGGGCGTCGGCCATGGCGCGGACGGCGCCCTTCCCCTGCGGGTGCGGGTCGGTCATGCGGTACGCGTCGGCGGTGGTGCCGTAGCCGGTCAGCTCGGCGTAAATCGTCGCGCCGCGCTTCTTCGCGTGCTCCAGCTCCTCCAGCATCACGATGCCGGCGCCCTCGCCGATGACGAACCCGTCGCGGGTCAGGTCGAACGGCCGGCTCGCGGTCCGCGGCGAGCTGTTCCGCTGCGACAGTGCCGTCAGGCGGTTGAACCCGGTGATGCCGAGCGGGTGGAGCATCGAGTGCGAGCCGCCGGCGGCGATCACGTCGGCGTCGCCGGCGCGGATCAGTTCCGCGGCCTCGCCGATGGCCTGCGAGCTGGCGGCGCACGCCGTCTGGCAGGCGAAGTTGGGGCCGTCCAGCGCGAACAGGTGCGCCAGGTGGCCGCAGGTGGTGTGCATCTCCACCTCGGCCTCGCGGTTGCGGTCGAGCACCTGCAGGATTTCCGTCTGGAACCGGACCGGGTCGGCCTTCCCGCTGTCGCCGGTCGCCAGCGCGATGCTGTTGATCAGCGCCGGGAAGTCCTCGGCGCCTTCGCCCGAACCCAGGTACACGCCCATGCGGCCGCGGTCGCCCTTCCCCTCGTCGAGCAGGCCGGCGTCGGCGAGGGCGTCCTTGGTGGCGCCGATGGCGAACTGGGTGTTGACGCCGCAGTGGGCGTAGCGGCCGCGGTCGGGGACGTACTTGTCGAGCTCGAAGCCCTTCACCTCGGACGCGAACGTGGTCGGCATGGTGCGGGCGTCGAACCGGGTGAGCGGGCCGACGGCCGTGCGCCCCTCCAGCTGGGAGGCGTACAGCTCGGCGACGGTGTGCCCCAGCGGGGTGATCACGCCCATCCCGGTGATGACGACCCGACGACGCATTGCGGAGCCTGTAGCTATTAGCTCTCAGCTGTCAGCCAGACAGCTGCGTCCCACTTCCCCCCGGTCTGGCTGACAGCTGACGGCTGACAGCTACCGGCCTCACCCGTCCCACCGCTTCACCACTGCCACCGCCACCTGCCCCAAATCCGTCACGCTCACCTTCACCGCGTACGGCTTCGTCACCGGCCGCGGCGCCCCCGCGTGCACCGTAATGGGGCAGCCCGGGTACGGGGCGTCGTGGTTGAGCGTGCCGGGCCGCGTGCCGTGCTTCAGCGCCAGCAGGCTGCACGCCAGCTCGGACAGGCCGGACGCGGCGCCCATGTTGCCGAACCGGCTCAGCGGCGCGAACACCGGCACGTCCCGGCCGAACACCGCGCCGATGCCGTTCGCCTCGAACCGGTCCAGCGCCGGCACCCCGACGCCGTGGGCGTTCACGTGGTCCACGTCGGCCGGTTGGATGCCCGCCTCGGCCAGCGCGGTTCGGATCACGCGGGCCAGTCCCGGCCCCGCCAGCGCCCGGTCGACGCCCGCCGCGAAGCCCACGACTTCGGCCAGGATCGTCGCGTTCCGCGCCTTCGCGTGCTCGAGTTCCTCCAGCGGGAAGGCGGCGCCGCCCTCGCCGAGCACCGACCCGCTGGCCGCTTCGTCGAACGGCCGCACCGCCGCGGAGCCCAGGTCGTTGCGGCGCGTCAGCGGGTAGAAGGTGTTGAACCGCGTCTGGCTCAGCGGGTTCACCTTCGCCTCGCTGCCGCCGACGAGCATCACGTCGGCGGCGCCCCGCTGGAGGATGCGGAGCGCCTCGCCGACGGCCATCACGCCGGCGGCGTCGTTCGGGATCAGCGTGTTGCTCGGCCCCTGCATGTCGAACACGACCGTGACGTGGCACGCCGGCATGTTCGGCAGGTAGCGCAGCATCCACATCGGCGGGACTTCGGGCACGCCCTT
>DASPHQ010001285.1:0-3380 GCA_035629595.1 Urbifossiella sp.
TGGTCGGGATGTACCTGCTGACCGGGTTGGGGATCACCGTCGGGTTCCACCGGCTGCTGACCCACCGGAGCTTCGAGACCACCCCGGCCGTGCGGTTCGTGCTGGCGGCGCTCGGGTCGATGGCCGCCCAGGGGCCGGCCCTGCGGTGGGCGGCGTTCCACCGCCGGCACCACCAGCACAGCGACACCCGCGACGACCCGCACACCCCGCACGGCCACGGCGGCGGGATCTGGGGCGTGGTGAAGGGGTTCTGGCACGCCCACCTCGGGTGGGCGTTCCGCGCGGACGCGGCCGGGCTCGACAAGTACGTCGCGGACCTGCGGCGGCTCACCTCGGTGCGGGTGGCGAGCGCGATGTTCCCCGTCTGGGTTGCGCTCGGGCTGGTCATCCCGGCGGTGCTCGGCGGCGTGCTGACCGGGACGTGGACCGGGGTCTGGCTCGGCCTCCTGTGGGGCGGGCTGGCCCGGCTGTTCCTGGTCCACCACGTGACGTGGAGCGTGAACTCGGTGTGCCACCTGTGGGGGTCGCGGCCGTACCCGGAGAAGGACCACAGCCGCAACAACCTCGTGTTCGGCGTGCTGGCGCTGGGCGAGGGGTGGCACAATAACCACCACGCCTTCCCGTCGTCGGCCCGGCACGGGTTCAGGTGGTGGCAGGTGGACGCGAGCTACTACGCCATCCGCCTCCTCGCGGCGCTCGGGCTGGCGTGGAAGGTGAAGCAACCGACCCTCCGCGCCGCGGGGTAGACCCGTTTCGGTTACCTCGTAGCGGGCGGGATTGGCGAAGCCCACCCGCCGCGGCGGGTGGGCTTTCAGCCCGGACACGCTATGAGGTAGCCGAAACCGCTTGAACCGTCACCCGCGGGCGGCCCACCCCGGCCCGGCGGTCGGTGTCGTCCTCATTCCGACGGGGCGTTGGTATCGCGGGGCCGCCACACGGTCGCCGTCTTGGTCCGGCGAATGTTCTTCTTCGCCCGCAGGAACTCCGTGACGAACTCGCCGACCGGGTATATGCCTTGGGCGCGGACGATCAGCGCCACGTCCCAGTCGCCGCCCATCAGGATGTCGATGTTCTCGAGCACGATGTCTTTCGACTCGTGGTTTCGGCGGGCGAGTTCGGCACGGATCTGCGAGATCAGTGAGTTCGGCTTGGACGTGTCCGACGGGAAGCCGTCCAACTCCCCATGTTGGGTTTCGATGAAGATGTGAAACCGCTCGAACCCGTTGTGGAACGGGTCGGTGACGACAATGCCCTCGCGCACGTGCCCGGACTCCTCAAGGCTCCGGACCTGGCGGTGGACCGTATCGAGCGGGATGCCGGTATCTGTGCTGATGTCTTTCCGGGATTTGAAGGGGTGGGACGCCAAGTACTCAAGGATTCGGCCGGAATTGGCGTTTTCCTTCCTTTTCGTCATGAGGGCGAATCCGGGTGCAAGGTGGGGTGAGACGGCGCCAGTTTCTGTCGCCCGACCGTGATTTCGTACGGCATCAACACCCGGTTTCAACCCACATTCTGGGTGGCCTGGGGGAACTGGATCACGAGCTCGGCTTGGTCCGCTCGGGGAAGAGAGTAGAATACCGAATGACGGACCCCCCTTGCCAATCACCTGGGCGTATGTACGGGGCCGCCGGTCTTCAAGTCTGCCCAACTTCGACCGGCTTTCACCGACCCGCGGGGTCGTCGCTCATGGAGTGGATGTTCGGCCCTTCATCATACTAGCCTCGGACTCGGCCCGACTTGTCGCCATCACGGAGGGCGACGACCGCGACCGGCTAGCGGAAGGACATCGACATGGAAGCCCTCGCCCTGATTCGGGAAACCCTTCTCAACCTGGAAGCCCTCCCGGTTGCGGCGTTCGGGGACCGCAACCCGGAGCTTCAGCAGGCGTACATCACCGCCTTCGAACAGCCCTACAAGCTCGACCCCAACCCGCACCCCGCCTATTCGGGCCTCGAGGGACGGTCCTCGGATTTGGCCAACCGCTTCGTCCGCGTGACCATCGAGTACCCGATGCTGGTGCCCGTGGTGAAGTGCCTGACCCGATACGGACAGGGTAATTGCGAGCCGCACCCCCAGGGGGGATTTCCGGTCGAAATCATCAACCGCGTGCTCCACTTCTTCCAGACGCCCTGGTCGAAGCTCCCGGAGGGGCAGGTGCTGCGGTTCTGGGCCGGCGTGCTATACGGCACCTTCTCGCAGCCGGAGCGAGACGCCTACCGATTCGCCGCCCCCCCAGAGTTGCTCACGCCGGTGACCGTCGGCGTGCCGACGGAATTCGTCAAGGATTTCAAGGCCGTCGTAGACCCCAAGCAGGCGCTAGTGGTGGAACCCCTGTTCGTGTGGCAGCGGCGACACTACATCCGCGAGGCGCTACAGCCGGATGAACTGAGTAAACGGGCCCACCGGGTCTGGAGCTACCGCGCGGCGTGACCCTCTACCGCGCCGGCTGGGCGTGCTAGGGGATCAGCGGCGGCGAGGAGCCGGATGCGGCCGTCGCCCGAGATCCCGAGGACTTCTTCGATCACCTCGAGCGCCACGGCCGGCGGGAGGTCGCGGAGCGGGCAGTAGCCGCCGGCCGACGACAGGAACGGGGCGTCGGCCCGGATGTCAACGTTCAGCTGGTGGATCGTGGCGTACAACTCGTGCAGCCAGTCCGGCGAGTGTGCCGTGGCCGTGTGGAGCGGCCGGACGCACAGCGACTGGTGAACCTCGGCGAGCGGGCCGGTGACGGTCCCGATCACCGGCCCGGCCGACCGGCCGCACGGCTCGACGGGGCGTGGCCCGCTGTGTCCGCGGGCCACGCCGGCGTGGTCGTGCGCCTCGGCATCCTTGATCTGATGAACGAGGTGCGTGAGTACCCGGACGACGCCGGCGCGGTCCTTGTTGCCGACCAGCCGGAACACTTGATCGACGACGGCCTCAACGTCCCCGGGCTGGTCGGGTTCGCTGCCGGAGGGTCGATTCATCGCGCATTACCCCGTGCGGATGCGGGCGAGACCAGTCGAGCGGTGCGGTCGCAGGACGGGTGACCCCGGCGGGCTCCCGCGTGGTCCAAGACTAACTCAGAATCGGCACGGAAACTGGCGGAATCGGCTTGACCGCCGTCGGTTTCCGGGACGGGATCCCGGTCCCACCTCAAACACTCATTTATATGCACAGTCGGTGCCGCCGACCACCCGCCCGCGGACGTGGAATGGCTCCGGTTGTGCGGTAGGCGTTCCCCCACCCGCATTTCCTCCGACTAGGCCGTGTGGACACGAGGTAGGCAGCCTGCGTGGCCAGGGCTACTTCATCATCACGACGAGTGCGGCGACCCAGGCGAAGGCCAGGAAGTTCGCCGCCTTCTTCTCGTACCGGGTGGCGACCCGACGGAACTGCTT
>DASPHQ010001286.1:0-3328 GCA_035629595.1 Urbifossiella sp.
GACGACGGCGGCAAGGTGAAGGCGCTGCTCGACGCCCTCTCCCGGCGGCACAGCACCAGGACGGTCAAGATCGACGTGAAGGTCGCGAACCCCATCCGCCTCTGCAAGATCCCCGGCACCTACGCGCGCAAGGGCGACGACCGGCCGACCCGCCCGCACCGCATGGCCCGAATCCTGGAGTTACCGCCGTGCTGAAGATCATCCCCGTCGCCCTGATCGACGCCGTGATCGCGGCGTACCCGCCGCCCGAGGCGCCGAAGCCGCCACCGCCCCCCGCGGCACAACCCGGCCAACCCCGGGCCGGTCAGCGGGTAACGCCCCGGGCCGACAACCGCGTCCCCCGGTGCCGCGCCTACCTCCAGAAGTCCGACCCGGCCGTCAGCGGGGAGGGCGGTCACGACCGGACGTTCTGGGCGGCGCGGATCATCTGGGCCGACTTCGTGATCGACGAGGCGGACGGCTACCCGCTGCTCCAGGAGTTCAACGAGACCTGTCAGCCGCCGTGGTCCGAGAAGGAACTGCGGCACAAGTGGGACGACGCGGTGGCGAAGGGCGGGGAGCGGGGGAAGCTCCTGAACGCGGACCGCGAGGGCTACACGCCGCGTGGCACCGCGCCGCCGGCCGGGGACGCGGCCGCGGACCGCGCCACACCCCCGACCGGGCCGGCCAACCCGACCACGGCCCCGGCGACCGCCGGCATGCCCCGGATCGTCCACAACGAGCGCCAGTACCGGGACGTGGAGTACGAGGCGGCGTGCGCCCTCGTCGCCGCCAACAACCCGCCGGTCGTGTTCGTGGGCAACGGCGGGGCGCTGGTGGACCTCCGCCACGCCGACCCGACCCGGCCGCCCCGCGCCCGGCCCCTCGACGCCGCCGCCCTGCGGCCGATCTTCGCGCGGGTCGCCGACTGGTGCCGGGTCGTCCACGGGGACGACGGCGACCGGACGGTGGACGACTTCCCCCCGACCCCGCTGCTCACCAGCTTCCCGGCCCGGAGTAGCTGGCCCGGCCTCCCGCACCTGCGGTGCGTCGTCCCGTACCCCGTGTTCACCCCGACCTGGGAACTGGTCGCCGAGGACGGCTACCACCCCGGCTCCGGCATCTACTGCCACCTCGGCGGCCGCGTGTTCCCGGCGTTCCCCGACGTGCCGACCCCGGCCGACGTGGCGGAGGCGAAGGACCTGATCCTGCGGCACGTGCTGGGCGACTTCCCGTTCGTGGACGACTCCAGCCGGGCGCACGCCGTCGCCATGCTCCTGCTCCCGCTGGTCCGCCACACCATCGACGGGCCGACGCCCCTGGCCGTGGTGGACGCCCCGACCGAGGGGACGGGGAAGTCGCTCCTCGTCGAGACGTGCATGCTCCTGACGCTGGGCGAGGTCCCCGAGGCGATGACGGCCGACCTGAAGGAGGAGGAGCGGGACAAGACGCTGACGGCGCTGTTGGTCGAGGGCCAGCCGATCATCTTCTTCGACAACGCCAACCGGAAGCTCGACTCGGGCAGCTTCGCCAACACGCTGACAGCCCGCCGCAAGCGGGGCCGCATCCTCGGCGAGACGCGGACGGTCGAGGCCGAGGTGAACGTCTGCTGGATGCTGACTGGGAACAACTTCACCTGCTCCCGCGAGATCGCCCGGCGGCTGACGTGGTGCCGGATCGACGCCGGCGTGGAGACCCCGTCCGAGCGGGAGGACTTCCTGCACCCCGACCTGCTGGAGTGGGTCGGCAATAACCGCGACCGGCTCCTGTGGGCGCTCGTGGTGCTGGTCCGCCACTGGCGGGCCGGCGGGGCGGTCCCGGGCTCCCGGACGCTCGGCAAGTTCGACCGGTGGGCCAAGACGGTCGGCGGCATCCTGGAGGCGGCCGGCGTGACCGGGTTCCTCGACAACGCGGGCGCCTTCCGGAAGCAGTGCGCCGACCAGGCCGGCGAGCTGGCCGAGTTCGTGCGCCACTGGGCGGCGAAGTTCGGCACCCAGCAGGTCCTGGCCAACGACCTGTTCGAGCTCGCCCGGGAGCCGCTGGAGAACGTCCTGACGGCCGAGACGGAGGACGGGAAGCGGAAGATGCTGGGCCGGTTCCTCGCCAAGAACCGCGACCGCGTCGTCGGCCGGTACGCCATCCGGTCGCCGGTCGACGCGGGCGGGGACCCCAAGCGCGACCACAGCGGGCGCCTGCTGTACTACCTCGCGGAGGCGGGCAAGGCGGGGGCGACGGTCCAGCCGCGGGCCGCCCCGCAGGCTCCGCCCCCCTCGGACGACGACGAGTTCGAGCTGCGGTAGGACCGCAGGTTTCCCGCAGGTTTTTCGCAGGTTTATCGCAGGTTTCGGCTTCCCAGTGCGTGACGCAAGTGTTGGGCGGGTGTGGCGTTATGGGCCGAACGCAGGTTTTACAGGTTTCCTTCGGGGCTCGCGCGTGTGCGCGGGCGGGCGCACGCGCACACGCGCGAGGCGGGGCCGGGGGGGTAAACCTGCGAAACCTGCGGCCGTAGTCGAAACGCAACGAATCCCAGGGTGCTGACGTCATGGCCGCCGAACCCAAACCTGCGAATAACCTGCGAATAACCTGCGGGAAACCTGCGGCGGACCTCGTCGCCGAGGCCGTGGCCGTGGGGATCCGGCTCCGGGTCGAGGCCGGGGAACTGGTCGTCCGCGGGCCGCGGAGCCGGATCGAGCTCGGCCGGGCGGTGATCGCCCGGAAGGCCGAGGTGCTGGCCCACCTCTCCGCCCTCGACGGCCGGTGGGATGCAACCGCCGCGGTCCGCCGGATGGAGGCGGCGGACGCCGCAGTGGCGGCGAGCGGCGGCCGCGGTTCCGACGCGGCGGTCCAGGCCGCCGTGGCGCGGGCGTGCGAGGCCTACCGGCTCCAGGACATGGCCGGGCTGATCCGGGCGTGCGACGAGGTCGCCACGCTGGCGGGTGGGGCACCTGTCGTGTCGCAGGACGGGCGTCCGGCGCCAAAGGTAACGTACCCCGCGGCCGGCGAGTTCACCATCGTCGCCACCGGCGCCGGCCTCGCCGCCGTGGCCACCGCCATCGCCGCGTCCGCCGGCCCGATCGGCCTCGACACTGAGACGACCGGCCTCGACCACGCCCGCGACCGGGTGCGGCTGCTGCAGCTGGCGACGGCCAGCGGCACGTTCCTGATCGACGTGTTCGCCGTCAGCCCGGCCGCGCTGGCGCCGGTGTTCGAGGCGCTGGCGACAGCCGGCGTGGTGGGGCACAACCTGGGGTTCGACCTGCCGTTCCTGATGCGCCTCGGGTTCACCCCCGGCCGGGTCGTGGACACGCTGCTGGCGTCCCAGGTGCTGCACGCCGGCGACATCGTGGTC
>DASPHQ010001287.1:0-21604 GCA_035629595.1 Urbifossiella sp.
CACCCCGCAGCTGTCGAGCGCCGAGCCGCGCCCGGCGGATCCGGCCTGATTACCTCGATGCCTCCTCATCCGCGGTCTCGTCGGCTTCCTCCGCTTGCAGGTTGATGACGCTCTCCGCGAGGACGGTCAGCTTCTCGTCGGTCCCCTTCTCCTCGTCGAACGTCTCCTGGAGCAGCCGCGCCGCCTCGTCGAGCCCGAGCCGTTCGGCCCAGGTCCGGGCCGAGCCGTAGCTGGCGATCTCGTAGTGCTCGACCTTCTGGGCGGCCGCGATCAGGGCGGCGTCGAGCACGCTCTCGTCGCCGCCCTCCTCCATCAGTTCCTTGCCCTCCTCGATCAGCCCTTCCATCGCCTTGCACTTCTTCCCCTTCGGGCTCACCCCCAGCTCGGCGCACACCTCGTCGAGGCGGGCCACCTGGCCGCGCGTCTCCTCCAGGTGGGTGGTGAACGCCTCCTTCAACTCGGGGGCCGACGCGGCCTTCGCCATCTTCGGCAGCGCCTTCAGTAGCTGATTCTCGGCGCTGTACAGGTCCTTCAGGCAGTCCACGAACAGGTCGTGCAGCGAATCGAGGGGCATGGGGGCTCCGGGTGAGGGTGACGCAGCCGAACCGTCGGCCGTGCCCGGGAACTGGCAACAAGGGTGCCGCACGGCGGACCCGCGGCCGCTACTTCGTGTCCTTCCCGACCGCGCTGTGGGGTTGTTCGTCAACGCCGGTCAGCTCACCGACCCGGCAGCGAGTCCCAGTCCGGTCTGTTCGAGGCCGGTGTCGGGGAAGCCCCGCCCCCCACGGTTCGGCGCGGAACGTGTAGAGAGAAGGCTGCCCAACCGTAACCGTGGAGGCCGGGATGAGCGAGTTGACCAAGCGCGGCGAGGAGGACCGTCGCCGCGAGGACGAGAAGATGACGGGAGAGCAGGTCGCGGCACACGCGGCGCCGCCCGGGGGAACGAACACAACGCGCGACAAGGGCGTTGCCCCGGTCAGCGACGACAACGCCCGCCACGACGACACGGACAAGCCCCGCAAGTAGGCGGAGGAAAACCGCTTCCCGCCCGCGGGCACGCGCCCGCCGGCGGGGACACCCCGGGTTGACCCCAACCCCCGACCCGGGCATAAGCCCCCCGGTTTCCCGACCGGAGGCGCCCCGTGACCGACCCCGCCCCGCGCACCCCGCTCGGCTGGCTGCCCTTCCTGTTCACCCGCGTTCTGTTCCCCGGCACCGCCGAACCCGACACGCGCGTTCGCGCCGCGGCGCTGCTGGTCGTACTGCTCCTGCCGGCGGCGCTGCTGTACCCGACGCGCGGGTTTCACCTGCTGGAGCCGGACGAAGGGCGGTACGCGCAGATTCCACGCGAGATGCTAGCGACCGGCAACTGGGTGGTGCCGACGCTCCAGGGCGAACCGTACCTCGACAAGCCGCCGCTGATGTACTGGCTGGTCGCGCTCAGCTACCGCACGTTCGGCGTCAGCCCGGACGCGGCCCGGCTGGTGCCGGCGGTGTGCGTCCACCTCACGATTCTCGCCGTGTACCTGCTCGGGCGGCGCAGCGTAGGCGAGCGGCCGGCGTTCTGGGCGGCGCTGCTGCTGAGCGTCGCCCCGGGGTTCGTCGGCGTCGCCCGGCTGCTGCTGCTCGACGGGCTGCTCGTGTTGTGCGTCACGCTCTCGGTCATCGCCGGGTTCGAGGCCGTGCGCACCGGCCGGCTGAAACACGGGTGGTGGCTCCTCGCGGCGGTGGCGTCGGGATTCGGGTTCCTGACGAAAGGTCCGATTGCTGAAATGCTGCTGTTCGTGCCGCTGTGGGCGTTCGGCTTACTGACCACCGGCCGGCTGATGGCGGTGGTGAAGCTGCGACACTACGTCGCGTTCGCGGCCGTGGTAGTGGCCGTGAACCTGCCGTGGTACGTCGCCATCTACCGGCACGAACCGGCGTTCCTGAAGCACTTCTTCTGGGAGCACAACGTCCTGCGGTTCCTCCAGCCGTTCGACCACCTGCAGCCGGTGTGGTACTACGTGCCGATCCTCCTCGGCGGACTGCTGCCGGGCACGGTGCTGTTCGCCCTGTACCTGCGGAGCCTGCTGCTCGGCGGCCCGGACGCCGCGGCGCTGCGGAGTCCGGCCGGCGGCTTCTGGCTCCTCGCCGGCGGGTGGTGCGTCGTGTTCTTCAGCGTGTCCGGCAGCAAGCTGCCGACGTACGTGTTGCCGGCGTACCCGTTCCTGTGCCTGGCGCTCGGCGAGTTCGTCGCCCGCACCCGCTGGCACGCCGCGGCTTCGACGCGCGCCGGCGTCGTCGTGATGGCGGGGCTGTTGCTCGGCGTGGTTCACGTGGGGCTGCCGTGGTACGCGGAGCAGCGCTCGCCGTTCGGCCGGCCGGACCTGGTGGCGCGGTTCGTGACGGAGCCGGGGACGGTGGTGAGCTTCCCGCGGAACTGCGACTCGCTGGCGTTCTACGCCGGCCGCTCCGACTTCGACCGCGTCCGCACGAAGGACGCGAATCAGCTGATGGTGGACTGTCACCACCGCGAGCGGACGGTGATCCTGTTCACGCACCGCGACGCGCTGGCCGGCTTCCGCAACACCCTGCCGCCGAGCCTGGAGATTACGGAAACGGTGAGCCTGGCGCGGACGAGTGGCGTGGGCCTGGTGGACAGGCTGGTCGGCTCGACGCCGTGGGGGCTGTGCGACGTGGCGGTGGTGGTGCCGAGGCGCGGCGACGCGGACGGGGGACAGTAACCGCACCAGAACGCCCGCCCGCCGCAGCGGGTGGGCTTCGCCCCACAACTAGACGCCGGCATCCCGGTAGGCCTGGGCGATGCTGTTCGTGTAAATCCGGAAGATGGCGATGATGATGAACAGCGACACCAGCGCGTACAGCGCCCAACTCGTGTACTGCGCCGCCTGCTTCAGCTGCCGACTCCCCTCCTCGCGGTAGCTCTCGGCGAGCCGGTCGCACACCTCCGTCATCATGCCGGCTTCCTCCGCGCCGAGGATCGAGTCGCGCACCTCGTCCGGGAACGGGGCGCCGCTCGCCTCCAGGGCGTCGTAGATGGCGCCGCCCTTCTTCACCACCGCCACGGCCCGCGCCTCGCCGCGCATGAACACCGCGTTGGCCGTCGCCCGGAAGCTGTACTTCAGCACCTGCTCGGCCCGCAGCCCGGCCTCGTGCGTCATCCGTAGCGCGATCAGGAACCGGTGGAGCGCGAACGCCTTGAGCGCCGCCCCCCACGCCGGCACGATCAGCAGCGCCCCCTCCAGCTTTGATTTCCACTTCAGGCTGTTCAGCGCCGCCCTCACCAGCAGTACGACCCCCAGGACGGTGCCGAGTGAGACGAGCAGGAACGTCACCGCCCCGGTCGTGCCGGTCAGTCCCAGTCCGGTCACGTCATTCGGTTTCGGTGACAGCAGCCCCAGGACGAAGATCAGCAGGGAAATGATGACCACGGCGGCGACGAACTGGATCGTCGGGAACACCATTTGGGCGCGGAAGTCGCGGCGGACGCGGTCGGCGGTCTCGTAGTAGAGGGTGAGTTCGTCGAACGTGTCCACCAGCCGGCCGCTGGTCTCGCCGACGGCGACCAGCTCTACGAACAGCGGCGGGAAGCGGTCGCGGTACGGCTCGAAGGCGTCCTCGAGGGAGCTCCCCTTTCCCAGCTTTTCGGCCACGTCGGCGGCGATGGCGCGGAGCGGCCGCGGGCCGCTCTTGGCCTGCTGCCGGAAGACGCGGACCGGGCTGAGGCCGGCGCCGAGGCTGTGCTTGAGGGTGCGGCACCACGCGACGAGGGCCGGCAGCGGGCACTTCGACGTGAACATCGGTAGAACTTCTGGGGTGGGGCGAAAGCCCGGGGACGGCCGCCCCCGGGCTTCTTCCACACAGCATACCCGGTTCCGCCGATGCCCGACACGCCGGACCCGCGCTACCTCGCCGGCATCGACCTGTTCAACCGCGGCGAGTTCTTCGACGCCCACGACGTGTGGGAAGAACTGTGGACCGACTGCCCGGCCGCGGACCGGCGGTTCTACCAGTCCTTGATCCAGGCGGCGGTGGCCCTCTACCATTGGGGCAGGCAGAACCCGACCGGGGCGGAGCGGCTGTTCGCGTCCGGCCGGGCGTACATGGCCCCGTACTGGCCGGCCTACCGCGGGCTGGCGGTGGACGACTTCTGGCGGCAGGTCGAAGCCGCCCTCGCCGACCCGCCCGGCCCGCCGCCGCGCATCGCCCTCACCCCACCCCCCGGTGCCCCATGACCGACGACCTGGCGGCGCTGGCGAACTTCGACGGTCAGGTCCGCCTCTTCCCGCTGCCGAACCTCGTTCTCTTCCCGCACGTCGTGCAGGGGTTGCACATCTTCGAGCCGCGCTACCGGCAGCTGATGGCCGACACCCTGCGGACCGACGGCACCTTCGCGCTGGCGCTCCTGCAACCGGACTGGGAGGAGGACGACTACGACGGCCGCCCGCCGATCGAGCCGGTGGCGTGTCTGGGCCGCGTCGGCTGGCACGAGAAGCTGGCCGACGGCCGGTACAACCTCCGCCTCCGCGGGCTGTCGCGGGTGCGGCTGGTCGAGGAGCTGCCGACCGACCGGCAATACCGGGTGGCCCGCGCCGAGCTGATCCCCGACGTGGCGCCGGCCGACCTGGCGCGGCTGAAGCGGCTGCGGAAGGCGCTGGCCGAAGCCGTGATGCCGCACTTCGCGGACGACGCCCCGGCGCGGCGGCAGGTGGAGGACCTGTTCGGCGGCGACCTGCCGCTCGGCCACGTCTGCGACATCTTGGCCTACGGGTTGCCGCTCCCGCTGGAGTTCAAGCAAGGGCTGCTGACGGAACCGCACGCGGACCTGCGCGCCGAGCGGATGACCGACGCGCTGAAGGTGTCGGCGGCGCGGGCGACGCGGCGGTTCCCGCCGGACTTCAGCGTGAACTGACCGGTAGCCGCGGGCTTCAGCCCGCGTCCACGTCGGCGGTGTCCGTGGGGCGTCGCTCCCCGGTACGCCGTCGAAGGTGGGCGCGGGCTGAAGCCCGCGGCTACCGGCTGTTCACACAGGGGACGGGCATCCGCCGGGCTTTCGGCCGCGGACAACTGGCAAATTCCAACCCCCAAATTACAACGAACGAAGTTCCCCACTCCCGCGGAGGTAAGCGATGAGCACGAAGCGCGAAGGCGCGGTCACGTTCAAGGGCGGTCCGGTCACCCTGGTCGGGCCGGAGGTGAAGGTCGGGGCGAAGGCGCCGGACTTCAAGTGCCTGAACGTCCTCTCCCCCGTCACCCTGGCCGACACCCCGGCCAAGGCCCGGCTGTTCAGCGTCGTGCCGTCGCTGGACACGCCGGTGTGCGGCACCCAGACGAAGAAGTTCGAGGAGCAGATCCGCGGCCTCGGCGACTCGGTCGCGTGCTACACCGTGAGCCTCGACCTGCCGTTCGCCCAGAAGCGGTTCTGCGGCGAGAACGCCATCAGCATGACGACGCTGTCGGACGTTCACAACGGGTCGTTCGGCGAGAACTGGGGCGTGCGGATCGAGGGGCTGCCGCTGCCGCTGCTGGCCCGGTCGGTGTTCGTGGTGGACAAGAGCGGCACGGTGACGCACGCCGAGTACGTGAGCGAGGTGACCAACGAGCCGAACTACGACGCGGCCGTCGCGGCGCTGAAGGCCGCGGTATAGTCAGCCGCTTGCGGCGTTGCAGCGTAGACGCTGCAACGCCGCGAGCGGCGGATCAGGCCGCTTCGCGGCGGTCGCTCGCGGGCTGGAACAGCCACCCGGTCGGCTTCGGGAACGCCCCCGGCCCCACCGGGCCGTCGGGGCTGCCGTTCCACGCGTGGCACCGCAGCGCCCCCAGCACGCGCTCCGCCAACTCCAGCGCGTCGCGGCCGTCCTCGCCAGTGACGCGCGGCCGGCGGCCCGTCTTGACGCAGTCCACGAAGTGCCGCAGCTCGCTCGTCAGCTGGTCGCACTTGCGGTCCTCGTCGCGGTGGAGCACCTGCAGGTATCGGCCGAACACCTCGTCCTTCAGGCGGGCGCGGGCCGCGGGGTCCATCTTCTCCGGCCGCAGGCCGTGGCGGCGCAGCTCCTCGCCCGGCTGCACCAGCACCAGCCTGCGGTTCACAAAGTCGATGCCGGCGTACCCCTCCGGCGCCCAGATGCGCAGCCGCCGCTTCGGCCGCTGGCTGATCCGGCTCGCGGTGACGTGCGCCACGCAGCCGTTCTCGAACTCGAGCCGGGCGTTCACCATGTCCTCGTGGCCGCCGAAGATCGACGCCCCGACCGCCGACACCGCCCGCACCCGCCCGCCGATCAGCGCCAGCAGCAAGTCCAGGTCGTGAATCATCAAGTCGAGCACGGCGCCGATGTCGACGCTGCGGCCGGTGTACGGCCCGTGCCGCTCCGCCTCGACGAACTTCGGCGTGATCGGCCGGCGGAGCAAGTCCTCGAACGCCGGGTTGAACCGCTCGATGTGCCCGACCTGGAGCGGCACGCCGGCCTTGTCGGCGAGCGCAATCAGCTCGTCGGCCTCGGCGAGCGTGCGGCAGATCGGCTTCTCGACCAGCACCGGCACGCCGGCGCGCAGGAACTCCGCGGCGACGCGGTGGTGGTGGATGGTGGGGGTGACGACGCTGACGGCGTCGACGGCGCCGAGGAGCGGCTCGAAGTCGGTGAACGCGGCGGTGTCGTTCTTGGCGGCGACGGCGCGGGCCTGGTCGGCGCTGCTGTCCACGACGCCGACGAGCTCCACGTCCGGGAGGCCGGCGAGGATGCGGGCGTGGTGCTGCCCCAGGTGTCCGACGCCGATTACCGCCATCCGCACGCGGGTCATGCCATCCTCGGTGTCGTCATGCTGCGCGGGCACAAGCCCGGGTACGGCCGTCCGCGGGCCGCGCGGTGTGTTTCATGGCTGCGGCGACCAGCTCGGCCGCCAGCCGGGCGTTCAGGGCGTGCCCGGACCGGTAGGCGACCACGTGCCCGGCGAGGTCGAACCCGCACAGGGCCAGGTCGCCGATTACGTCCAGCACCTTGTGCCGGGCCGGCTCGTCGGCGAACCGCAGTCGGTTGCCGACCGGGCCGCGGCGGCCGAACACCAGCACGTCGGCCGTCGTCAGGTGATTCCCGACACCCGCCGACCGGAGCGCGTGCGCCTCGGCTTCCGTCAGGAATGTTCGGCAGGAAGCGACCTCCCGCACGAAGTTTTCCGGCGTCACTTCCAACGTGTGCGCCTGCGGCGGGATCGGCGCCCCGGGTCCGTAGTCGAGTCGGTAGCTCACCATGAGCCCCTCCCGGTCCGACGGGTGGAGCGCGACCGTGGCCCCGCCGACGGTCACGACGCACGGTTCGTCCACCGTCCAGACCGGGCGGCGGGCCGTCTGCAGGGTGGCGCCGGCGGACGCGAGGGCGGCGACGAACCCGACCGCCGAGCCGTCGAGGCCGGGGGGTTCGGGGCCGTCGAGCTCGACGACGCAGTTGTCGACGCGCAGGCCGGCGAGGGCGGCGAGGGCGTGTTCGACGAGGGTGACGCCGGCGTCGGGCGGGCCGAGCGAGGTGCGGCGCGCGGTGCCGGTCACGGCGGCGGGCGACGCGGGGATGAGCGGCGCGCCCGGCAGGTCGGTGCGGCGGAAGGCGAGGCCGGTGTCGGCGGCGGCCGGGAGGAAGCGGGCGGTGACGCGCCGGCCGGCGACGAACCCGACGCCGGTGACCTCGGCGGGGCCGGCGAGGGTGCGTTGTTGACGGTGGCCGATGACGCGCACGGTGCGGACCTCTCGGTTGTCGTGGGGCCGGCTTCCAACCGGCCATTCAGGCCGGCCGGTTGGAATCCGGCCCCACGAAGCGGTCGTCACATCTTCCCGGGGACCGGGGCGGCCGCGGGCGGCGCGCCGGGCAGGGCGGGGGCGGCACCTGGCACGCCCGCCGGCAGTTCGGCGCCGGCAGGGATCTGCTTGGCCGGGTTCCACTGGTTGAGCGTCTGCACCACGATGCCGGTCAGGTCCACCTGGCGGTGGACGAAGAACGGCTGGCAGGCCGGCGGCTTCAGCTTCAGTTCCTTCAGGTACGGGTTCTTCTGCTCGTCCGCGGTGACCGCGTCCGGGTAGGCCAGCACCAGGTGGTAGCCGTTCATCTCGGCCGTCTTGTCGACGACCAGCTTGATGTCGTCGTACAGGCCGCTGATGATGCTGCTGGCCTTCTCGTTGAGCACCTTGTTGATGTCGCGGTCCTTGTCCTCGATGAGCCGCTGCAGCTCGAGCATCTTCTTGCCGAAGCCCTCCTTGAGCTGCGGGTCGGGCGTCTGCGTCATGCTCTGCTGGTTCTTGACGTACTCGGCCCGCCACTGGACCAGGTCGCCGGACATCTTCTTCCGCTCCTCGTTCAGCTCCCAGACCTGGTACTTGGCCTTGCCGTAGTCGCGCATGACCGCGGCCATGTTGAACACGGCGACGGACGGGCGGCCGGCGGGGGGTGCGGCGGCGGGGGCGCCGGGCTGCTGGGCGCGGCCGGCGCCGGCGAGGAAGATCGCCCCGCCGAGCCCGACCAGGGCGGACAGGTACACGTACACGCGCTTCACGTCGAGGCCTCCTCTGCCCGGGGCGGCGCGGGCGGGGGTTCCGGTCCCCGCCCGCGCCCCGGCCGCCGGCGGCCGCGTGCGCGGGCCGTCGCTGCGGCGTCCTTTTGGTCCGTGGCGGGGGGGTAATAACCCATCCCCCCGGGGGCGTCAACGCGAGTGTGACCGCGAAGCCCGGGGACGGCCGTCCCCGGGCTTTCCGAGCGCGAGTGAACCACGCATGCCGCCCGTGCCGATAACGGGGGAGAGTCCGCACCGGGGGTGTCATGCGCCGCGCGTTCCGCCTGCTCGTACCGCTGCTGTCGCTGGCCGTCGGGGCCGGGGCGGTGGCGGTGCAGGGCGGATGCAGCCCGTCGAAGCCGCCGCGCGAGCAGACGGTGTGCGGCCGGCTCACCTTCCAGGGCCGGCCGGTCGCCGGCGGCACCGTCGTGTTCACCCCCGACCCGAACCACGGCAGCACCGGCAAGCCGCTCCGCGCCGCCACCGCCGCCGACGGCACGTTCACCCTTCGCCCCGCCGACGGCCCCGTGCCGCCGGGGTGGTACCGCGTCGCGCTGGCGCCGCCGCCGGCGGAGGCGACCGACCCGCCGTTCCCCCCGCAGCTGCGCCGGCCGGACCGCTCGGGACTGGTGCGGGAGGTGGCGGCGGGGAAGGATCACGTGTTCGAGTTCGCCGTGGAAGTGCCGCCGCCCGGCGCGAGCGCCGCGGTTGCTCCTTGACCCGCCCGGGGGGCCGGTTACAGTAAAGCGGCACGAATCATCCGATCATCCGAGAGGAGAGCGCCGTGGGCCTGTTCGACAACCTGTTCGGCGGGGGCGAGAGCGGCAAGGGCGTCTCCAAGCAGGAGGCGTTCACCGGCATCCTGCTGGCGGCGGCCGCGGCCGACGGCGTGATCGCCAGCGAGGAGGCCCGCGGCCTCTGGAACACCATCGAGCGGATGAAGCTGTTCAGCAACTTCACCCCCGACAAGTTCAACCGCATGATCGAGAACCTCCTGAAGATCCTCAAGCGCGGCGGCCCCGAGCTGCTCATCGAGAAGTGCGTCCCCGAGCTGCCCGACGAGCTCCGCGAGACCGCGTTCGCCAACGCCTGCGACATCGTGTTGGCCGACGGCGTCGTCGAGGACGAGGAGCGCGAGCTGATCGAGAAGCTGCAGAACGAGCTCGAAATCCCGGGCGACGAGGCGATGGACATCGTCCGCGTCATGGTCATCAAGAACCGCGGCTGAGCGTCTACAATCACATCGGGACCGAAGCCCGGGGACGGCCGTCCCCGGGCTTTCCTTTTCGTTCACCGGACCACGCCATGCGACTATTCCGCCTCGCGGCACTGGTTCTGGCCCTCGGGGGCACGGCGATGACGGCTTCCTCGGACGAGGGGATGTGGCTCCTCAACGACCCGCCCCGCCAGCTCCTCAAGGAGCGCCACGGCTTCGACCTCGGCGACGCCTGGCTCGACAGGGCCATGAAGGCGAACGTGCGCCTCAACAGCGGCGGCTCCGGCGGCTTCGTCTCGCCCGACGGGCTGCTCGTCACCAACCACCACGTCGCCGCCGACTCCATCCAGAAGCTGAGCACCCCCGGTCGCGACCTGTACCGCGACGGCTTCCTGGCGCAGACCCGCGACCAGGAACTGAAGTGCCCCGACCTGGAGCTGAACGTCCTGCAGAACATCACCGACGTGACGGCGCAGGTGAACGCGGCCGTGACCGCCGGCATGACGCCCGCCCAGTCGTCGGCCGCGCGGCGGGCGGTGATGGCGAAGGTCGAGAAGGAGTCGCTCGACGCCACCGGCCTGCGGTCGGACGTGGTGACGCTGTACAACGGCGGGCTCTACCACCTCTACCGGTACAAGAAGTTCACGGACGTTCGGCTCGTGTTCGCCCCGGAGAAGAGCATCGCCGGGTTCGGCGGCGACGTGGACAACTTCGAGTACCCGCGGATGAATTTGGACGTGTCGTTCTTCCGCGCCTACGAGAACGGCCAACCCGCCAAGACGCCGGACCACTTCCGCTGGAACGCGGACGGCCCGAAGGAGGGCGACGTGGTGTTCGTGACCGGCCACCCCGGCACGACGAACCGGCTCGAAACGCTGGCGAAGCTGAAGCACCGCCGCGACCACACGCTGCCGTACACGCTCGCCCGGCTGCGGGCGCTGGAGGCGGCCTTGCACCAGTACGGCGAGCAAGGCCCGGAGGAACACCGGCAGGCGGCGACGGCGCACCACAGCGCGGCGAACGCCCGCAAGGCGTTCAGCGGTCAGTTGCAGGGGCTGCTCGACCCGGAGGTGATGAAGCAGAAGCAGGAGGCCGAGCGCGGTCTGCACGCGGCGCTGGTCGTCGGCTCGTACCGGCACAGCATGATCCCCGGCCTTCAGGACCCGAAGGTCCACGCCGCCCCGACCGACTACCTCGACGCCGTCGACCGCGTCGCCGCGGTGCAGGCCACGCTCGCCGGGTTCGAGCGCGAGCACCTGCTGCTCGAGACCGGCCACGGCTTCACGTCCGACCTGTTCACGGTGGCCCGGCACCTCGTCCGCATGGCGGATGAGCTGCCGAAGCCGTCCGCGGAGCGCCTGCGGGAGTACCGCGACTCGAACCTCGACTCGCTGAAGCTGCAGGTGTTCAGCCCCGCGCCGGTGTACCCGCCGCTGGAGCGGGTGAAGCTGCAGACGGCACTCACGTTCCTGGCGGAACAGCTCGGCGGCGGTCACCCGTCGGTGCGGCTGGCGCTCGGGGGCAAGAACCCCGCGGGCCGGGCAGACGAGGTCATCCGCGGCACGAAGCTCGCCGACGTGACCGAGCGGAAGCGGCTCGCGGACGGCGGCAAGGCCGCGATTGACGCGAGCACCGACCCGCTGATCCGGCTGGCGAAGGCGATCGACGCCGACGCCCGGCGGGTGCGGGCGCGGTTCGAGACGGAGGTGGAGGAGCCGGAGCGGCAGGCGTACGCGGAGCTGGCCCGGCTGCGGTTCCTGGCGCTGGGCAAGTCCGTGGCGCCGGACGCGACGTTCACCCTGCGGCTGGCGTTCGGCGTGGTGAAGGGCTACGAGGTGGGCGGCGAGAAGCTGCCGTTCCACACCACGTTCGGCGGCGCGTTCGAGCGCAGCACCAAGCTCGGCGGCGTGGAGCCGTTCGACCTGCCGAAGCGGTGGCTGGACGCGAAGGGGAAGCTGGACCTGGCGACGCCGTTCAACTTCGTGAGCACGGCGGACACGATCGGCGGCAACAGCGGCAGCCCGGTGCTGAACCGCGCCGGCGAGTTGGTCGGCATCAACTTCGACCGCAACCGTCACGGGCTGGTGCGGAACTTCGTGTACACCGAGGTGCAGGCCCGGCACGTGGCGGTCCACTCGCGGGCGGTACTGGAGGCGCTGAGGAAGCTGTACCCGGCCGATGCGCTGGTGAAGGAACTGACCGGCGGCTGACCGGTGTTGTTTGGGCCGGTGTCGTGCGGCATAATAGGGGCGAGATCACCTTCGGAGTCGACCATGCCGGCGGTTGCCCGCACGACGTGCTTCCCGACATTCGCCGACGTCCAGCGGCGGCTGGGCGACGTGCCGGCAGAGCGCGTGCGGACGTTCCCACCCCCTGGCACCGCGACCGTGAAAGACCTCCTCAACCCCAAGATCACCGGCGACCGCCTCTGCGAGTTGGTCGACGGCATCCTCGTGGAGAAGGCGATGGGCTGGCGCGAGGGCGGCCTGGGGTTGTGGATCGGGTCGCTGCTCAACATGTTCTTGATCGAGAACAACGTCGGCTACGCGGCCGGGTCGGACGGCATGGTTCGGTTCAAGCTCAACCTCGTGCGGATGCCGGACGTTTCGTTCATCCGCTGGGACAGCGTGGACGACCCGGACGAGGTTTTCAACCCGAGCGGGGCCTTCCTGGAGGTCGCGCCGGACCTCGTGATCGAGGTGATGAGCCCGAGCAACACCAAGCGGGAGATGGAGATCGAGTTGGAGGAGTACGCGAAGGCGGGCGTGGAACTGGCGTGGTACGTCTACCCGAAGCGGCGGGAGGTCGATGTGTACCCGGACGCCCGTCCGGGAGGAATGTTCACCGTCGGGATCGACGGTATGCTTGACGGCGGGGTTGCGGTGCCCGGGTTCGTGCTGCCGGTGGCGAAGGTGTTTGAGGACCGGACGCCCCGTGGGCGGAAGGGTGGTCGGGGACCGAAGTAGGGATAGACGACCGAGCCCGGGGACGACCGTCCCCGGGCTTTCGGCGAGTGTCAGCACTTGCGGATGACGCCGGCCAGCAGCCCGAGAATCTGCACGTCCTGGCGGGTCGGGTCCACGACGATCGGCTCCATCGTCGCGTTCATCGGGTGGAGCACGATCTGGTCCTTCTTCCGCTGGTACTTCTTGAGCGTCATCGCCCGGTCCACCATCGCCACCACCTTGTCGCCGTTCTCGCACGTCTCCCGCTTGCGGATCACCACGTAGTCGCCGTCGGCGATGTGCCCGTCGATCATCGACTGGCCCTTCACCTTCACGACGTACAGGTCGTCCTCGCCGAACAGCTCGCGCATCTCGAGGCGGTCGTCGGTCTCCTCGGCCTCGATGGCCCGGCCGGCGGCGACGACGCCCTTGAGCGGCAGGCTGAACCCGCCGGCCGACACCCCGGGGATGGTGATGCCGCGGGCCTGGGCGCGCTGCTGGTTGTCGCGCTTCTCGACGCGGTTGATGTAGCCCTTCTTCTGGAGCGCCTTCAGGTGGCACATGACGCCGTTGGGCGACGAGATGCCGAACGCCTCGCAGATGTCGCGGATCGCGGGCGGGAAGCCCTTGGTCTCGATCGTCTTGCGGATGTAGGCGTAGATCTGCTGTTGCTTGTCGGTGAGGGCGGTGTCGCTCACGGTGGCCTCCGGGTGGGGCTGGTGCGACCGGTCGGGCTCCGCCGGCGCGGCGGGTAAGGTCGTTAACATACGTCCATCCTGAAAGGAAGTCTAACTCACACGTGTACAGATGGCAAGGACGGATTTCCAGGTCGGTTGACGGGGTCTGCGCGAGCGGCGAAGATGTGCGTGGCTCGAAGCCCGGGGACGGCCGTCCCCGGGCTTTCGTGGGGTTCACCTTGAGAGGTGTCATGGAACCGCTACCGAAGTGGTTCCACCTGACGAGCCACACATACGGCGCGTGGCTGCCCGGCGACCCGCGCGGGTTCCGCACCCGACACCACCGCGAGCACGTCGAGGGCGACTACAAGAGCCCGCCCCCGCCCGGAACGTACACCGACCGTCTGGCGCGGAGCCGGCGGTTGCTGGTGCAGGAACCTGTGGTACTGGCCCCGGAGTGGCGGCCGGTGATCGGCGAAGCGGTGCGCGAGAAGCTGTGCCGCCTCGGGGCAGAGATCCTGAGCGTGGCGATAGGCGCCACGCACCTCCACGTCCAGGCGCGGATGCCTCCCGGCCCGGTCCCGAAGGCCTGGCTCGGCCGCGCGAAGAAGCACGCCCACTTCGTCGTCGCCGACGTCGGGTGGGTTGGGAAGCTGTGGGCCGTCGGCGGCAAGGCGAACCCGATCCGTGATCGCCGGCATCAGGTGAATACCTTCCACTACATCCTCGGCCACGTCGGGGAAGGGGCGTGGGTCTGGGACTTTCGCACGGACCGCGACAACGACACCACGGAGAGCACCCCGCACCCCGAAAGCCCGGGGACGGCCGTCCCCGGGCTTTCCACCTACACCAACCCTGAAGCCGACTCCGCGCGCGATTGAGCACCCATGACCCCCGCTGCCACCCTCACCGAACTCGTCCGCCGGCCGTCCGTCAACCCCATGGGCCGGACCGACCTCCCCGCCGACATCCTCTACGAGCACCGCGTCACCGACTACCTCCACGGCCGCCTCCGCGACCTCGGCGTCGCCGTCGAACGGTATCCCGTCCGCCCCGGCCGCGACAACCTCGTCGCCGTCTACGACCCGCCCGGCACGCCGCCGTTCACGACCGTCCTCGAGTGCCACCAGGACACGGTGCCGGTGGACGCCATGACGGTCGAGCCGTTCGCCGCCCGCGTCGAGAACGGCCGCCTCTACGGCCGCGGGGCGTGCGACGTGAAGGGCGGCGCCGCCGTCATGCTCGCCGCGTTCGAGCGACTCGTCCGCGAGCGCCCGGCCGGCTCGGCGCGCGTCACCCTCGCCTACACGATGGACGAGGAACACACCTTCCTCGGCGTTCAAGAGTTGGTGAAGCGCGGGCTCGCCGCCGACTACGCGATCGTGGCCGAGCCGACGCTGCTGAACATCGTCAGCGCCCACAAGGGCGTCGTCCGCTGGGTCGCGGAAACGGCCGGGCGGGCGTGCCACAGCTCGCGCCCCGAGAACGGCGTTAACGCCGTCTACCGCATGGCGCGGATTCTCACCGCGGTCGAGCGCTACGCCGCGGAGTTGCAAGCCCGCCCGCCGCACCCGACGCTCGGGCCGCGGACCACGTCGGTCGGCCGCGTCACCGGCGGCGTCAGCCCGAACACCGTGCCGGACGTGTGCCGCATCGACATCGACCGCCGGCTGCTGCCGGGGGAAACGGCCGAGGCCGCGGCCGCCGACCTGGAAGCGTTCGTGAAAGCGGCGGTGGACTTCCCGTTCACGCTGGTGCAGTCGCACGCCGCCTGCCCGCCGCTCGACCCGGCCCGCTCGGGCGAACTGTCCGCCCGCCTCGGCGCCGCCATCGACGCCGTCGCCGGCCGGCACGAGGTTCACGCCGTCCCGTACGGCACCGACGCGTCCACGCTCTCGGCCGGCGGGATCCCAGCGGTCGTGTTCGGCCCCGGCGACATCGCCCAGGCCCACACGAAGGACGAGTGGATCGACCTGTCCCAGCTCGACCCCGCGGCGGAAATCCTGTTCCGGTTCGCGTCCGGGAGGTCGTGACAGGGCGGCGTCCGTGTCTTACAGTGAACGCATCAATCGGGAGGTTCAACGTGAGCATCGTTCGCATGGGAATGGCCGAGGACGGGAAGTTCGGCAGCGGCTACGAGGCGATCTTCGGCAAGGGCGGCAAGAAGCCGGCCGCCAAGCCGGCCGCGGCGGCGGCCCCGAAGCCGGACGCGAAGAAGAAGCCGGCGGCGAAGAAGAAGTAACCGGCACGCCGGGTGCAACCGAGTCCGCCCGCCCCGCCGGCCCGGGCGGGCCGAACCGGAGCCAGCACTATGACCAAGACCAAGACGAACCGCTTCCGTACCCAGCTCCGCGCCCTGGCCGAACGCGTCGGGGCGACCGCGGCCGGGCTCGAAGAACAGGTGCGCACCCCCACCGGCGGCGAGAGCGCCGGCGGCATCTCGAACGTTCCCATGCACCTCGGGGACGTGGGTTCCGAGGCGTACACCCAGGAACTCAACGCCACCCTGCTGGAGAACGAGTCCCACCTCCAGGGGGAGGTGCAGGCGGCACTCGACCGCATCGACTCGGGCACCTTCGGCACCTGCGAGGCGTGCGGCGGCGCGATCGCCGAGGAGCGGCTGGAGGCGCTGCCGTACGTCCGCCACTGCGTCGGCTGCGCGTCGAAGCTCCAGAGCGGCGCCGCGGTGAACATGAACACCGGCCGGCCCACGGCGTGGCAGTCCACGCTCGACGACACCGACGCCGACGGCGCCCAGAACAACGACGTGCACGCCGCCGGCACCCCGGGCGGCGGCGGCCCGGGGGGCGGGCTGGCCGGCACGAACGCCGGCCGCGGCGACCCGGCCGACGGCGACAACCTCGAAGAGGCGATGGGGAGCGGCAACTTCGACCAGGAGAAGGAGGGCGCCGCCGAGGACGACGGGGCGCACGCCGGCAGTTCCGGCGGCGCGGTCGGCGGCTTCCCGGCGAACAAGCGCTCCGGCTCCGCGAAGCGGCCGCGGTAGCGGACAGCACGAAGCACGAAAGCCGACATTCGAACCCGATCCTGTTCGGCGTTCGAATGTCGGCTTTTGTGCTTCGTGCTTTTAGAATCTCGTCATGGATGACCTCCTCTCCTTCG
Source organism: Urbifossiella sp. (assembly GCA_035629595.1). Classification (GTDB taxonomy): domain Bacteria; phylum Planctomycetota; class Planctomycetia; order Gemmatales; family Gemmataceae; genus Urbifossiella. The sequence continues at coordinate 16,497 of DASPHQ010001287.1, forward strand.
ACCAGATCACACCGGCCGACGCCACCCGCGTCGGCGGCAAGGGTTTTTCCCTCGGCCGCACCTCCGGCGCCGGGCTCTCGGTGCCGCCGGGCTTCGTCGTCACCACCGACGCCTACCGCCGCTTGCACCGAACTGGCGTCCGCGCCGACGCCGACTTCGTGTCCCGGTTCGCGGAGCACCTGCAGCAACTCGGCGACGGCCCGGTCGCGGTGCGGTCCAGCGCGACCGGCGAGGACGGCAGCGAGACCAGCTTCGCCGGCCAGCAGGAAACGATCCTCGGCGTCCGCGGGCTCGACGCCGTTCTCGACGCCGTCGAGCGCTGTTGGGTGTCACTCCACACCGACCGGGCGAAGGCGTACCGCGCCAAACAGGGCGTCGCCGAAGCCGGCCTGGCGATGGCCGTGGTGGTGCAGGAGCTGGTACCGGCCGACGCCGCCGGGGTGCTGTTCACCCGCGACCCGCTCGACGCCACGGGGCGGCGGATGCTGGTCGAGGCGTCGTGGGGGCTCGGCGAGGTCGTAGTGTCCGGCCGCGTCACGCCCGACCGCTTCCACCTCGACCGCGACACCGGGGCCGTCCTCGACCGGCAGCTCGGGGCGAAGGACGTGCGCGTCACCGCCGCCGGCGAGGAGCCGGTTCCCGAGGTAGACCGCGGCCGGTTCTGTTTGAGTGACAGCGAGTTGTCGCAGATCCTCGACCTGGGCCGACGGGTGGAGGCGTTCGACGGCGAGGCGCGCGACATCGAGTGGGCCGTCGCCGGCGGCCGCGTCTACCTGCTGCAATCCCGGCCGATCACCGTCGCCACCGCGTCCGACCGCGAGACGGTGCTCCTCGAAGCGCGGCTGGAGCTGCGGGCGCGGGCCTACCCCGGCGGGACGGTGTGGGTGCGGTACAACCTGAGCGAGGTGCTGCCGGCCCCGACGCCGATGACGTGGGCGGTCGTGCAGCGGCTGCTCGCGGCCGACGGCGGGTTCGGGGCGATGAACCGCGACCTCGGGAGCCCGCCCGACCCGGCGCTCGGGTCGCTGTCGGCGTTCGACCTGGTGGCGGGGCGGCCGATGGCGAACCTGTCGCGGATGCCGCGGATGCAGGGGGCGCACACGCCGTTCGAGTACCCGTTCGCGTCGCTCAAGGCCGACCCGCGGAGCGCCCTTGACCCGAAGCCGACGCTCAACCCGCTGGCCGGCGGCGGGCTCATGGGGTGGCTGCGGCTGCCGGCGACGGTGTGGCGGCTGACGCGCCTCATGTCGCGGACGAAGCGCGAGGCGGCGACGTTCGCGGAGCGGTTCACGACCGAGATCGTGCCGCCGTTCGTCGCCGGCGCCCGCCAGGTGTTGTCGATGCCGCCGCCGACCGACGACGCCGAGCTGCTCGGCCAGTTGGAGTCGTACATCGACGCCACGCTGGTCGGCTTCGCCCGCCACAGCCTGAAGCCGACCGTGTTCGCCGACCTGTGCTGGAACGCGCTCGTCCAGCTGCTGAAGCCGGCGCTCGGCGAGGAGCGGGCGCGGGCGGCGGTCGGCGAACTGAGCCTGGGGGCGCAACCGCCCGCGGACGCGCACCTCGCCGGCGGGCTGCGCGACCTCGCCGCGGGGACACTGACGCGGGCGGCGTTCCTGGAGCGATTCGGCCACCGCGGCACGAACGAGATGGAACTGAGCCAGCCACGCTGGGCCGAGGCGCCGGAACAGTTGGACGCTCTGGTGCGTTCGGGCGAAGCAAATCGGGCGCAGCCGATGGACTTTTCCGAGACGTGGGAGCGGATCGCCGCTGAGGCGAAGCTGACCGGCGGCGCGAAGGCGCGAACGGGCGTGTGGGCCGACCGGCTCCGCACGTACCTCGGCCTCCGCGAGTCGGCCAAGCACTACCTGCTGATCGGCTACGCGGTCATCCGCCGGGCGCTGGTCGAGCTCGACCGCCGGTGGCGGCTTGACGGCGGCATCTTCTACCTGACGCCGGCCGAACTCGACGCTTCGTACACCAAACGCGAGGACATCCCGGGGGTGATCGCGCACCGCCGCAAGCGGCGGCAGGTGGAGCTGTCGCTGGAGGTGCCGCCGGTGCTGTTCAGCGACGACTTGGAGGCAATCGGCCGGCCGCTGCCCCCGCCCGAGGGGGGAACGCAGCTGAGCGGCATGGCGCTCTCCGCGGGCACGGCGGAGGGGCCGGCGTTGGTGCTGACGGAGCCAACGGCGCCGCCCGCGGAAGGCGGCTACGTGCTAGTGTGCCCGTCCACGGACCCGGCGTGGGTGCCGCTGTTCGCGCACGCGGCAGCGCTGGTGATGGAGACGGGCGGGGTGCTGTCGCACGGGGCGATCGTGGCGCGCGAGTTCGGCCTGCCGGCGGTCGCCGGGCTGCCGGGGGCTGTCCGTCGGCTGCGGACGGGGCAGCGGCTCCGGGTGGACGGCGGACGGGGGACGGTGACGGTGTTGGAATGAGCCTGGGTTTCGCCGCTTGCGGCTTCGCGCTGGGAAGCGCGAAGCCGCAAGCGGCGGAATCCCTACACGTCCTTCCCACGAATCTGGGCCTTCAGCACGTGCCGCAGCCGCCCCTCGATCTTCCCGTGCGCCTTGTCGATCTCCTTGTCGGTGAGCGTCTTGTCGGCCGACTGGTACACCAGCGCGAACGCCAGGCTGCGGGTGCCGGCCGGGATGCGGTCGCCGGTGTACACGTCGAACAGCTCCGCCCCCGTCAGCAGGTCGCCGCCGGCGGCGCGAATCTCGGCGAGCACGGCGTCCGCGGGCGTGTCGGCGGGCACGATCACGGCCACGTCGCGCTTCGCCGGCGGCACCGTCGGGAACGGCCGGTACGGGAACCTCACCGGCACCGCGTCCAGTAGCGCGTCGAGGTCGATGTCGGCCACCTGCACGGCCCGGTCGGCGAGCCCGGCGTTGGCCGCGGTCGTCGGGTGGAGCTCGCCGAACTCCCCGACCACCTTCCCGTTCACGACCAGCTCGGCCGACCGGCCGGGGTGAAGGTGCGGGATCGTCTTCGACACCCGCGCGGTTGCCCCGCGCAGGTGCAGGTCGGCGGCCAGCGATTCGACCACGCCCTTCAGGTCGAAGAAGTCGAACGCGGCCGGCTTCGTGCCCTGCGGGTCGTCCCACGCGGGCGCCGTGCGGCGGCCGGACAGCACCAGCGCGAGCCGCCGCGGCTCGGCCGGGAGGGGCTGACCGGCAACCGGCAGGAACACCGTGCCGATCTCGAACAGGGCGACGCCGTCGTTCGCTTCGAGGTTGCGGCGGGCGACGTCGAGCAGACCCGGCAGGAGCATCGTCCGCAGGACGCCGCGGTCGGGGCTGATCGGGTTCACGATGGCGACGTATGCCGGGCCGGCGGCCGCGGCCGAGGTCAGCGAGTACGTGATGCACTCCTGCAACCCCTGATCGGCGAGCAGGTCGCGGACGTGCTCCTCCAACTCGAGCGACCGGTTCCCGAGTTGTTCCGGCAGCGGCTGCGACAGCCGCGTGTCGGGCAGGTGGTCGTAGCCGTAGACGCGGGCCAACTCCTCGATCAGGTCGGCGGCGCCGGCCTGGATGTCGAGGCGAGTCGGCGTGGTCACGCGCCAGCCGTCGCCCTTCGATTCCACCTTGAATTGCAGGGCCGTCAGCACGCGGACCACTTCCGCGGGCGGGATGTCGAAGCCGAGCACGCGGCGGATCGCGGCGGGGGTCAGGTCGATGACCTGGGGCGGCACCGGGGCGGGGTAGTTGTCCACGATGCCGCTGAGCACCTCGCCGCCGGCCAGGGTGCGGAACAGCTCCGCGGCGCGGACCGCGGCCGGCTTCGCCAGCTCGGGGTGGACGCCCTTCGCGAACCTCGTGCTGGCCTCGCTGAATAGCGTGAACTGCCGCGCCGTCTTGCGCACGCTCACGAAGTCGAACGCCGCCGACTCCAGCAGGATGTTCCGGGTCGAAGCGGTCACCTCGGTGTCGTGCCCGCCCATGACGCCGGCCAGCGCGATCGGCCCGGCGGCGTCGGCGATGACCAAATTGTCCGGCCCCAACTCGCGGTCCTGGCCGTCGAGCGTCTTGAGCTTCTCGCCCGCCTTTGCCGGCCGCACGCCGATGACCGGCGGCTTGCCGCCGGCCCGCGTCACGAGCGCGTCGTAGTCGAAGGCGTGGAGCGGCTGTCCGTGTTCGAGCATCACGTAGTTCGTGATGTCCACCGCGTTCGAGATCGGCCGCATCCCCGCCGCTTCGAGCCGCGACCGCATCCATCGCGGGGCAGGACCGACCGTCACGTTGCGGATGATCGTCGCGGTGTAGCGGCCGCACAGCTTCGGGTCGGCGATTTCGACCGACACCTTGCCGTCGATCCTCTCGGGAACCGTCTGCACGGTCGGTTCGGCGATTGTGGTGGCGGCGCCGGTGAGGGCCGCGACCTCGCGGGCGATGCCGAGCAGCGACAGGCAGCGGGCCATGTTCGGCAGCACGTCCAGCTCGACGACCACGTCGCCGAGCACGTCCGCGATCGGGGTGCCAGGGGCGGGGTCGGCGTCGTCGAGAATGATGATCCCTTCGTGCTCGTCGGAGATGCCGAGCTCGTAGTTCGACATGCACATCGCGTCGTTCATAATGCCGCGGAGCGCCTTCGGCTCCAGGGTGAACACCGCCTTCTTGCCGTCCTTGTCGGCGTAGAAGTATTTGGTGCCGCGGAGGCCGAGCACGACCTTCATGCCGCTCTGGCCGGGGGCGATGTTCGTGGCGCCGGTCACGACCGTCTTGGGCTCCGCGGCGCCGTGGTCGATGGTGATTAGCTTCAGCTTGTCGGCGTCGGGGTGCTTCTCGATCTTCAGCACCTTGCCGAGCACCACGTGGTCGCGCTCCCACACCAGGCCGGCGTTCTCCGGCTTCACGCGCAGGCCGGCGGGAACGGGCAGGCCGAACACCGTCACGCCGGCGGCTTCGAGGCCGGCGAGGGTGAGGCGTTCGACGAGGTTGGCGGGGTCGGCCGGGAGCGCGACGAGGTCGCGGAGCCAGGACAGCGGGACGAGCATGGTGCGGTTCCGGGGGCGGGGAACCGTCATGGTAGGAGTGAGGGCGCGGCCGGCGACGGTCAGCGGGCCGCGGTCGGGTAGTACGTGTGCCGCGGGCAGTCGCAGAACG
>DASPHQ010001288.1:0-4280 GCA_035629595.1 Urbifossiella sp.
GCTCGGCGACTGCGACCCTGTAATCCTCCGGCCCGTCGATGCCGTCGTCGTCCGGGTCGATGCCCTCGCGAACCTGAATCGCTCTGATCTGGGCGTCGAGGTCGGCCAGTCGCCCAGTCGCCGACGCCGCCTCCACCGCCACCTCGGCGACGGCGCGGGCGGCCGCGACTGAGAGCCACGCCCGGATACGCGCCGGCACCCACGTCCGCCAGCCGATTGCCGCCGCGCGGCAGAGTCGCTCGTGGTAGGCCCGGGCGACTACCACAGGATTGTCGCTGACGATCGCCTGCGGCTGCGAAGTCAGCTCCTTCGCGCACCAGCGTTTCAGACCCCGCGACCAACTGGCGGCGTCTTGCGTGACGCGGTCGCGGTCGCGCGTGATCGAGTTGAAGTGCCGCATCACCGCGGCGGGGTCGGCCGACATCTCTGTTCTCTCCAGTCGAGGATGAAGGTGGTTATCGTCAGTGACTAAGTTCAGCTCGTGATCGTCACTGCACGAGCTAGTCGTCCGATCCGAATGCCGAGTTCCATCCGGGCCATCGCCTGCCAGCTGTACTCCGCCTCGCCTTCCGGCCGGGCCGGCACCACGCCCGCGGCGCCGCAGCACGGGCACGGGCCTGCATCAGCTCCGGGTACACGAGGGAACCCACAGTCGATGCAGGCGACGTCGCACGAGCCAGCGTCGATCGGCTGAGCGGCGAAGTCGTCGCACAGGGCGACCGCCGCCGCGGGAGGCGCGTTCGGCGGCACGCGGTAGGAGAGCCGCGTCATGCCCCGGACGAGCTCGCCGGCCCAGGCGATAGCGCCCGACGGCGCCATTAGCGACTCCGCTACCGTGATGCGGTTGGCCGACGGCACGGCGGCGAAGAAGCGGAGCGCTGCCGCCGGCGTCCAGGAGACGACGATCCGTATCCGCTGGTAAGCGGGATCGGCCTGGCGACCCGGGTTGAATCCGTCCAGGAAGTCGCCCATCAATTCCCCCTGGAGGAAGCTCACCACCTCATCGTGCCCCCGTGGTGGCTCTTGGCCGGTCGTCCAGCCCAGGAGCCGCGCCACGGCCCGCGAGGCGGCCTCCCACCGCTGCGACTCTCTCAGGAACCCGTCGTAGGCTGCCTTCGCCGGCGCCCGCTCGGCGAAGTACGCTTCGAGCCGCCCAAGCCGCGTCGTGATGTTCTTCACCTGCCGGCTCCTCCCTGACGCTTGGCCTCAGCCGCCTCTCGCTCCAACTCCTCCATGCTGGAGGCCAACTCCCCAATGCTAGCTTCTCGCATTTCATGCACCACAAGGGCCGCTGCCCGTAGCGCCACGCCGGGGTTGTCGGACTTCAGCAACCGCTCGATCGTTTCGACGGCCGTCGAGGCCAGTGCGACCAGGCGGCCAGTCGCAGCATCAACGAGTTGGCGTCTCGCCGTGCGCAGGAGTGCCAGGAATTTCGGCTTACGAAGCCATCTCCTGAGCGTGGACTCATCGACCCGGCACACCTTCGCTGCAGCGGCGATCGAGGGCTGGGAGAGGAGTGCTGTGACCCCGACCGACCACCGAGCCCGGTCCGCGTCTCGTTCTCGTGTTGCAGTCATCGAACTCCTCCGAGCGGGCAATTCCGGGCAAATGCGGGTAACGGCGGCCTGAACGGGATCGTCGCCTACTTGCCCAACAACCGCTCCACGGCCGCCGCGATGTCGGCGCCGGGGATACGGGCGAGCATGCCCAAGAACTCTCCCGTCCTCGACGCCGGGTCGGGGCACACGGCGTCGCCGACGGCACGGAGCCCTTGCGTGAGGTGGTCGGCGCCGTCCGCGGGCTGTACGCCGTCGCCTCCCCATTCGGAATTTGTGGCCTCCTGGGCCGCGACCATCTCCTCGAACGTCCGCCGGAGGAGCGGGTTCGTGATCTGGTGTGGCTTCACGGCGGCGACCGCGGCCGGTATCAGCGACGGGTCGGCGGCGAGGAGCGAGATCGCCACGACCTCGGCGGGGTTGGAGAGCCGCGTCGCCCGATCGCCCCCGCCACTAGTGGGAGCCCGATGCGTGTTCAAGAACCGCTTCAGCAGGCCGTCGTAATACGAGCGACGTTCCCCTGGATCGAGCGGGCTCCGGTCCCCGATCGCGTGGAGCCCCGCCAGCCGGCGGGCGAGGGCCGGCTGCCGGACGAGGCGGCGCTTCATCGTCCCCCAGTCGGGCAGGTCGCCCGCGGCCCGCACCGCGTACATCTCCCCGAGGATGCGTCGTAGGTCGGGCGCTCGAATCCGGTCCAGGCCGATGAACGCCGCCGTCATCGGCAGCATGACAGAGTCCGCGAGGAGGTAGCCGACGAGTTCCTCCTCGCAGGCGATGGCGTCGTCGCCGCTGCCGCCAGGGCCGGCGTCAATCCGGTCCGCCGTTCCGACCACGTCCTGCTTCGAGCGTACCATCCGTTCCTCGGTGTTGAGTGTCTTCGGTGCCACCAACTGCGTCCGGGTCAGGCTCCTTGTCCGACGCCCCGCCCGTCACCCGATCGCGTCTCGGCGGACGGCGTTGACTTGCTGGGCCGGATGCGGCTCGCCTCGGCCCGCAAGGCGGTGAACTTCTTCATCAGGCGGTCGAACCATTCCGCGCGTTCCTCGGGCTCGCTGCCCATCTCGACCCCGGCGTCGTGGAGCCTCTCGGCCAACGCGACCGTGTCCGGGAGGTCGTCGCGCTGGAAGAGCCGGTCGCGGAGGGCGTAGATGTCGGGCACCCCGCCGCCCGCGCGGATGGCGTAGAGCGTACTCAGGATCGATTGCAAGGCGGGGTCGGTCATCACGCCCAGGGTGACGACGGCGGCCGCGGCCGGAACACGCGCGGGGTCCGCCAGGAGAACCTCGATCAGTTGCCGCTCCCACGCCCTGGTCTCTCGGCTTCCGCCCCCGCGGTGCTGCGGCCCGTACCCTGCCACCAGTCGCATCATTCCGTGCCTCCGGGTTCCTCGTTGCGGCCCGTCGCGGGCCTCACCACTCGTGCGTCGCCGTGATCCGCGGCGGCGCGGCCGATCCGCCGCCGCCCTGCCTGCGGGTCAGCGGGGGTAGCCCACCGCCTTGTTCTCGATGGCGAAGGTGGACCGCGTCAGCGCGAGGGTGGCGATCACGTCCCGCTTCCCGTTGCGGTTCTTGGCGACGATGACCTCCAGGTCGTGGACCGGCTGCTCGTCGGGCTGGTCGGGCGGAATGTGGGTCAGCAACGCGACGTCCGCGTGGGCCTCGATCTCGCCGGACTCGCGAAAGTCCGAGAGCCGGGGGCGTGGGTCGGTCCGCTTTTCCGATTCTCTGTTAAGCTGAGCCAACAAGATGATCGGGATTTGCAACTGCTGGGCGAGTTGCTTCAGGCGCTTGGTCAGCAGCCCGACCTGGAGCGTGCGGTTCTCCTTCGGGTTCTCCGGCTGCATCAGTTGCAAGTAGTCCACGACGGCGAGCCGGGCGCCGTGCTTGCGGATCGCCACCCGCAGGAGGGAGCCGACCGCGGCGGCGGTGAGGTCGCCGCCGGCGTACACGTGCAGCGGGAGCTGCCCGAGCCCGTCGGGGCCGGCGACGGCCGCCAACCGGCCCGCGTCCGCATCGCGCAGGCGTGTACGCCCCGTGAATGCCTTGACCGGCACGCCCGAGCCCATCGCGAGTAGGCGTTCTGCAATCTCGGCTGAGGACATCTCCAGGGACAAGAACACGGTCGGGTTCCCGGCGGCAGCAGCGTTGACGGCGATGTTGGTGGTTAGGTTCGTCTTGTGGGTGCTCGGACGCCCGCCGACGGCGACGAGCTGGCCGGGCCGGAGGCCGACGAGCACCTCGTCGAGGTCGGCGTATCCCGTCTCGATCCCGGGGGGTGGCCCGTCCCCCGAGAGGCGCGCGTCGATCGCGGCGAGCGCGTCCCGCACCAGGTTGGACAGCGGAACGAGCTTCGCCGCGCCCTCCTCTTGTGAGGAGATGTTGAAGAGTCGCTGCTCGGCGGCGGCGGTCAACTCGTCCGCAGAGGCGACGCCGTCTTCGGCGTCGCGTAGCGACGCCCGGTGCGCGTGGATGAGAGCCCGCCGCTTGAAGAGGTCGCGGACCCTGCGGGCGTGGGCGCCGAGCGGCCCGACGAAGTCCGACTCCCCGTACAGGCTCTCCACGGCCTCTCGGCCGCCGACGTTCGGTAAGCGTCCGGTGGCAGTATTCCTGGCAAGCAAATCCGTCATTGGTCTCAGCCTGGCGGTTCAGGCGTTGTCGGACGGTCGGTCGCATCCACGGCCGGCCGGAAGTCGGGCCTGGTGACCCCCTTCGGGTACACTTCGAT
>DASPHQ010001289.1:0-6410 GCA_035629595.1 Urbifossiella sp.
CCTCATGGGGGGCGGGCCGATTCAGGGCGGCCGCGTCATCGGCGAGACCGACGAGCTGGGTTATCGCCCCAAGTCGCGCCCGGTGACGCCCGGCGAGGTGGCGGCGACGATCTTCCGCGGCCTCGGCCTGGACCCGCACCGCGAGCTCCCCGGCCCGCAGGGCCGGCCGCTGCCGCTGGTGGACTTCGGCGTGCGCCCGATCACCGAGCTGTTCTGACCCGGAGGCCGAGCGTGTCCCCGACCGTACGCGACGTGATGACGCGCGGGAAGCCGTTCCCGACCCCGCGACCGCCGGCCCGGCAGCTGCCCTCCGACGACGGCGAGCCGATGGATACCCCCTGGCACCGCCTGAACATGCACCTGCTGATCGACTCGATCAGCACCCGCTGGCGCCACCGGGACGACTTCTACACCGGCGGCAACATGTTCGTGTACTTCGGGGACCGCGAGGTGTTCCACAAGGACTTCCGCGGCCCGGATTTCTTCGTCGTCAGCGGAGGCGTGGACCGCCACAAGGAGCGAGACAGCTGGGTCGCCTGGGAGGAGAATGACCGCCTCCCCGACGTGATCGTCGAACTCGCCTCGGAATCGACGATCGACGTGGACCGGATCATCAAGCACGCCGTGTACTCGAACCGGATGCACTGCCGCGAGTACTTCATCTACGACCCGGCCGAGGACCGGCTTCAAGGCTGGCAGCTCGGCCCGGGCTACGAGTACCTGCCGCTCGACCCGGACGACGACGACCGCTTGTGGAGCGACGTTCTGGGATGTTCGCTCGGCACCTGGGACGGCGAGTACAGTGACCACACCGCACGGTGGCTGCGGATGTACGAGTCCGACGGCACACTCGCCCTGACTCGCCTCGAACAAGCCGACGCCGAAATCGCACGCCTCCGCGCCGAACTCGCCGCCCTGCGCGGCACTCCTCCGAGCACCCCCTGACACTCTCCCGGGATGGCCGTGATGCGGCAGACGGTCCCCTTTCTCGCGCTGCTCCTCACCCCCGCCGCCGTCGCGGCCGGCGAGTTGAAGGTTTATCCACAAGCGGTCGCCGTGTCGGGGCCGAACCGCGTTCAGCAACTCCTCGTCGTCGAGGAGGAGATCGGCCGCGTCGTCGCCGACCACACCGCGAAGGCGACCTACGCCAGCTCGGCCGCGGCCGTGGCGAAGGTGGACGCCGCCGGGCTCGTCACCGCCGCCGGCAATGGTGACGCGACGCTGACCGTCACGGTGAACGGTCGCGCGCTCCCGGTGAAACTCACGGCCACGGCGGGCGAGCCGGGGTGGGGCTTTCGCAACCACGTCGTGCCGACGCTGACCCGGACCGGCTGCAACTCCGGCGCGTGTCACGGGGCGCTCGCCGGCAAGGGCGGGCTCAAGCTGTCGCTCCGCGGCTACGACCCCGACTCGGACCACTTCGCCCTCACCCGGCAGGTCGTCGCCCGCCGCGTCGACCTGACGAGGCCCGCAGACAGCCTGATGCTTCAGAAGGCCACGCGAACCATCCCCCACACCGGCGGCACACGCTTCGAAGTGGATTCCGACCACCACGCCCTGCTTCTCCAGTGGATCACCGCCGGGGCGACTGCGCCGTCGGCCGCGGAGCCGGAACTGGTGCGGCTGGAAGTCGTTCCGCGGGCGGCTCTACTGAAGCCGCGCGACACGGTGCGGGTCGTCGTGCGCGCCGTGTACGCCAACGGCGCCGTCGAGGACGTAACGCGGTGGGCGAAGTTCGTGTCCAGCGAGGAGCAGGTGGCGACGGTCACCGAGGACGGCACCGTCACCGTCGCAGGGCACGGCGAGGCGGCGGTGTCGGTCCTGTTCGGCTCGAAGGTCGCGGGCCTGACCGTCACCGTCCCGTACGTCACGCCGGTGGATGCGGCTGCATTCACCCCGCCGGCCGGCGCCAGCTTTGTGGACGTGCTCGTCCTGAAGAAGCTGCAACTCCTCCGCATCCCGCCGAACGGGCCGTGCACCGACGGCGAGTTCGTGCGGCGTGTCTACCTCGACGTGTGCGGCATCCTGCCGCGGCACGAGGAAACGAGTGCGTTCCTCTCCGACACCGACCCGAAGAAGCGCGAGAAGCTGATCGACCGGCTGCTGGAGCGGCCCGAGTACGTGGACTACTGGACGATGAAGTGGTCCGACCTGCTGCTGGTGTCGAGCCGGCGGCTGCCGCAGCCGGCGATGTGGGCGTTCTACCGCTCGGTCCGGCAGTCGGTGGCCGACAACCAGCCCTGGGACCGCTTCGCCCGCGACATCCTCACCGCGTCCGGCAGCACGCTCACGAACGGCCGCGGCAACTACTTCGTCCTCCACCGCGACGTGTCCGACCTGGCGGAATCGACGGCGATCACGTTCATGGGCACGTCGATCACCTGCGCCCGCTGCCACAACCACCCGCTCGAGCGCTGGACGCAGGATCAGTACTGGCAGTTCGCCAACCTGTTCGCCCGCGTCGGCCTGAAGAACGGCGACCGCCCCGGCGAGGTGCTGATCCAGCCCCGCGCCGACGGCGACGCCCTCCACCTGCGCCGCGGCATGGCGATGCCGCCGACCCCGCTCGACGGCAAGGCCGTGCCCGACGGCGACCCGACCGACCGCCGCAAGCACTTCGCCGACTGGCTGACCGCGGCGGAGAACCCGTACTTCGCCAAGGCCGCCGTCAACCGCGTGTGGAAGAGCCTGATGGGCCGGGGTCTGGTCGAGACCGAGGACGACCTGCGCGACACGAACCCCGCCAGCAACGTCGAACTGCTCGACGCCCTCGCCGCGGACTTCGTGAAGAACAAGTTCGACGTGAAGCACCTGGTCCGCACCGTGACGCGCTCGGCGGCGTATCAGCGGGCGTCGAAGGCGAGCCTGGCCAACGCCGCGGACGACCGCTTCTACTCGCGCTACCTCCTCCGGCGGCTCCCGGCCGAGGTCATCCTCGACGCCTACTCGGACGTGACGGGTGTGCCGACGGCCTTCAACCAGCTGAAGTCGGCGGGCGGGGACGCGGTAACGCCGACGACGAGCTACCCGCTCGGCACGCGGGCGATGCAACTGCCGGACTCGCTGGCCGTGTCACGGTTCCTGGAAGCCTTCGGCCGGCCGGAGCGCGTGGCGACGTGCTCTTGCGAGCGGACCGCGGACGCCAGCGTGGGGCAGGCGCTCCACCTCAACAACGGACAGACGCTGAACGAGAAGCTGCGCAGCGGAACGTCGGTCGTCGCCCGGTGGGTGGACCAGAAGCTCTCCGACCGCGAGGTCGTGGACCGGCTGTACCTCGCGGCACTGAGCCGCGCGCCGACGGCCGAGGAGCGCGACCGGTTCGTCGGCATCCTGGCCGAGGCCGGCCGCGAGAGCCCGGTCGCCCGCCGCGAGGCACTCGAGGACTTCGCCTGGGCCGTGCTGACCGGCCGCGAATTCCTGTTCAACCACTGACGCGGAGCCCACCGTGAACCCGACCGAATTCGGCCCCGACGGCCTGCCGCTGAACCCGCTCCCCGTCGGACCGGAGGACGAGCAGGCGACCACCAACCGCCTCGGCGACGCCCTCGGCGGCACGGGTGATGTCGTCGGCGGCGCGGCCGACGGCATCGACCTGCTCGGCAGCATCGGGGACGGCATCTCGAGCGCCGCGGAGGCGGTCGGCTCGGTCGCGTCCGGCGCCGCCGAAGCCGTCGGCAGCGCGGCCGAGGGTGTCGGCACCGCGGTCGGCGCCGCGGCCGAGGGATGCGGCAGTTGTTCACTCGCGCTCCTGCTCCTGCTCACCTCCGTCGGCGCCGCCGTCGCCGCCGTCCTCCGTTAACCCCTCCGGGCTGAACACCGATGTCGCGGCTCCTCTCCCTCGCGCTCGTCCTCGTCGCCCCGGGGTTCGCGGCGGCGGCCCCCGCCGTGACCGCGGCTGCGTACCACCCGCAGGCCAAAACCGTCGCGTTCGGCCTACACGGCGAGGTGCAGCTGTTCGACCCGGCCACCGCCGAACCGGTGGCAACGATCCCCGGCGTCGCAGGGCGGGTCACGGCGCTGGCGTTCGCGCCGTCGGGGAAGTGGCTGGCGGTCGCGGCCGGGGAGCCGGGGAAGTCGGGCATCGTGACCGTCGTGCCGCTCGACGCCGCGGGGAAGCCGGCCGGCCCGGCAAAGACGGCCGCGACGCACAAGGACATCGTGTACGCAGTCGCCGTTTCCGACGACGGCACGCGGCTCGCGACCGCCGGTTACGACCGCACGATCCAGGTCTACGAGCTGGCCCCCAACGGCACCGCGAAGCTGATTCACACGCTGCGCGACCACAGCGACACGATATACGCCCTGGCCTTCCAGCCGGGCGGGCTGCTCCTGGCGTCCGCGGCCGGCGACCGCGCCGTGAAGGTCTGGGACATCCTGACCGGCACCCGCCTGTACACGCTCGGCGAATCGACCGACTGGCTGTACGCCCTGGCGTGGAACCCGGACGGCCGCCACCTCGCCGCCGCGGGCGTGGACCGAAGCGTCCGCGTCTGGGCTGTCGACCGCGCCGGCGGGCGGCTCGTGCATTCCGTGTTCGCCCACCCGCGGCCCGTCAGCCGGCTCGGCTTCAGTGGCGACGGCAAGGCGCTGTTCACCGCCGGAGAGGACGGCGGCGTGAAGGCCTGGGACGCCGCGAAGATGACGGAGGTGCGCGTCTTCCCGGCCCAGCCGGACGCGGTGCTCGGCTTCGCCGTCCGCCGCGACGGCAAGCAGCTGGCGCTCGGCCTGTTCAACGGCAACGCCTTACTCGTAGACGCAACCACCGGCGCGACCGTCACCCAATTGCTCCCCGTGAAGCCGGTCGCGCCGAAGGCGGAGAAGGCGAACCCGGCCGGCGTCCCGCGCGGCAAGACGACGCGCGTCGCGGTCGCCGGCAAGAAGCTCGATCAGGCGACCGTCGTGACCACGAACGTGCCGGGTGTGAAGGCGAAGATCGTTCCCAGCGGCCGTAGCGCGACGGGTGTCGAACTGGAAGTCGTGGTTCCGCCCGCGGCCGCCGTCGGCCCGTTGATGCTGACGCTCGAAGGGCCGGGTGGCAAATCGCCGCCGCTGACGCTGGCGATTGACCGGCACGCCGCGATTCCCGAATCCGGCACGACCGACTCCGCCCGCCAGTCGATGCTCGTCGGCCTCCCCGGCACCGTGACGGGGGCGATCGACCGGGCCGGCGACGTGGACTACTTCCGCTTCACCGCGAAGGCCGGCGAGCCTGTCGGCGTACAGGTCGTGGCGACCGAACTCGGCTCGAAGCTCGACCCCGTCCTCGTCCTCACCGACGCCGACGGCCGCGTGCTCGCCGAGGGCGGGGCCGTGCTCGGCTTCCGCGTCCCGGCGGCGGGCGCCTACGCGGTCGGCGTCCGCGACCGCGAGTACCGCGGCGGGTCCGACTTCACGTACCGCCTCCACCTCGGCGACGTGCCCGTCGTCACCGGCGTCTTTCCCCTCGGCGTCCAGCGCGGCCGCACCGCGACCATCCACGTCAGCGGCGTCCACCTCGGCGCAGACTCGCTGACCGTTCCCGTGGTCGTGCCGGCCGACGCGGTCGCGGGGTCGAAGATGAACGTGCCCCTCCCCCAGGCCGGCGACCGTGCGCTCGGCGCGGCCCAGGTTATCGTGGACGAGTTCGCGTCGGTCGTGATCGACCCCGCCGCCGGCGGTGAGGTCCGGGTGCCGGGCTCGGCCGACGGCATCCTGGCGAAACCGGGCGACGCGCAGACCGTCCGGTTCGCCGCGAAGAAGGGGGAGAAGCTGATTGTCGAGGTGACGGCGGCGCGGGCCGGGTCGCCGGTCGATTCCGTCGCCGAGGTGCTGGACGCGGCCGGGAAGCTGGTACCGCGGGCGGTGCTACGGGCGACGACAAAGACGTTCGTGGCCTTCCGCGACCACGACTCCAACGTCCCCGGCATCCGCCTGACCGTGTGGCCCGACCTGGCCGTGGACGACTACCTGTACGTCGACGGCGAGGTGCTGAAGATTCTCGCCCTCCCCCGCAACCCGGACGACGACTGCCAGTTCTACCAGGTCGGCGGCCGCCGCGTCGGCTTCCTCGACACCACGCGGTGCCATCACAGCATGGACAGCGCGATGTACAAGGTCGAGGTCCATCCTCCGGGCCGCACGTTCCCGCCGAACGGCCAGCCGGTGTTCACGCTGAACTACCGCAACGACGACGGCGGCCCCGGGTACGGCACCGACTCGCGCGTCCTCTTCGACCCGCCGGCCGACGGCGTGTACCAGGTCCGCGTCAGCGACACCCGCGGCGCCGGCGGCCCGACCCACGCCTTCCGCGTCACGGTGCGCCCGCCGCGGCCGGACTTCGCGCTCGCCTTCAACCCGACGGCGCCGGCGGTGTGGCGGAACGGGGCCGTGCCCGTGGCCGTGACCGCGACCCGCCGCGACGGCTTCGAGGG
>DASPHQ010001290.1:0-4900 GCA_035629595.1 Urbifossiella sp.
GCGAAGTAGTCGGTCCGCCACCCCTCGGCCTACAGAAGTGGCTCGTGGGGGTCGTAGTAACTCTACCCCCGGCTGGGCCGCGCGTGTTGACGCGGCCGTGACGGCCCCAGAAACTCCGGCAGTATCACTCCCCGCAGGGCCGGCATCGTCTTCATCGCGCGGGTCGCGGACCATCGAACCGTGGGCACCGCGGCAGGATGCTCACCGCCATGCAGTGCTTCACAAGGGCGGCGAGGTGGTTGGGGCGTGTTGATGTAGGTCGCCAGCCGCCCAGGTTCGGGAAAGAGGCGATGGGTTCGTGGTGCCATCATTGTTGCATCACCCCGCCCCCAACTCCTGCGGCGCGCCACTGCGGCACCGTGGCGGGCGAGACGACGAGGCGCTGGGCGGTGGGAGGGTGACGGAATCGCGGTCGTATCGCCGTACTACTGCATTCGGGTAGAGAGTGGCGTATTGACGCTCCCATGCGGGCGCGTGTGTGCGTGGCCATCTGGACGGACGCGCTCCGGGAGGCCGGCGTCGAGCCCGCGACGACGTTCGACGGGCTGAAGGCCCAGCTGGCCGCCGTCACCGGCATGGACGTGGCCTCGCCCTGGTTCGACTCGGCCAACCGGTACTGCACGAGCCACCACAAGACGGACCAAGTGGCGAAGCTGCTGACCGCCCTGTCCTCGCCCTGGTTCAGCTCGGACGCCCGCTACTGCACGAGCGACCACAAGCGCGGGCAGGTGAGTAAGGTGTTCACCGGGCTGGCCGACAAGTGGTGGGAGGGGCCGGCCGCGTGTCTTGCCGGGCGCCGGAGACGACTGGATTTTGAGGGCCGTCCGCACCAGTCAGCTCTTATCCGACGAGGTAGGACCACCCGTAGAGTCAGTCGGGGCAGTGAGGCCCCTTGAGCCTGTCCGACCTGTTTCGCTCGTTCACCACCTTCTTATTCCCGAAACCCACGAGGGCCACGCGATGCGCGAGTGTCAAGGCACTGTCGTTGACATGCTCGACCAGGAGGGCGGCACGAGTCAGGAAGGTGCGGCCGGGCAGGGCCTCGGGGGCGACACCCTCGTGGTCACCCGCGGGGGCATCCGCCCCATCAGCGAGTTAGCAGGCGAGCACGCCCTGCTGATACCGCACTTCAGCGCGCATTCCCGGAACGGCGTCGGTGCGTTCCCGCCCATCGAGGTCAGGCACCTCGGTGCCAACCAGCTATTCCGTGTCGCCCTGCGGCGGTGCCGGCAGACGACGTTCGTCGATGCAGCACCGGCTCAACGCTGGTTCGTCGTCGGCAAGAAGCGGGTGCCCGAGCGGTGGTACGGCCGCAAGCAGGTCTGTTACCCGATTACGGAGGAGCGGGCGACGACCGGACTCGTCGTGGGGGACCGGCTCAGGGGGGTCCGTGCAGCAGTCCCGTGTCGACCGGTCGAGGTTCCATTTGGAGTTGCCCAGGGCTTCGTGTTCGGGGACGGCTCCAAGGGGACGAACGAGCGTCCCGCAACCTTGTCTGTTTACAACGTCGACAAGGACGGCCCGCTCCTCCCGTACTTCGCGGCCCACGACATCCGGACGACCCCGCGGGGCAAGCTCATCTACGGGCTGCCCCGCACATGGAAGGCGGTGCCGGACATCGCCGAGTCCCGCTCCTTCCTCGTGTCGTGGCTCGCCGGCTACTTCGCCGCGGACGGGAGCGTGACGAAGGCCGGGCAGGCGGTGCTGTACTCGGCCGTGCTGGACAACATCCTGTTCGCCCGCGACGTGATGGCCGTCTGCGGCATCCGGTACGGGGCCGTCCTGAGCAGGACGCGGACCGGGTTCGGGGTCGCCCGGGAACTGCACTCCATCAACCTCGACGCGCGCGACGTGTCCGAGTGGTTTTTCATCATCGAGCACCACAAGTCGCGGGTGGAGGGGCGGCCAGCACCTGAGCCCCGGAACATCGACTGGGTGGTCGAGTCGGTCGAGGATTGTGGGGCCGGTGAGGTGTTCGGCGCCGTGGTGCCGGGAGCCCGGGCGGTGGGTCTTGCGGACGGCCTGTTGACGGGGGCGCTCGGGTAATGACCCACAGGTGCTACGGCCCGCCCTTCTTCGTCCGCTTCTTGACCGGCGCATTCGCGGGCACTGACCGACTCGCCGGCTCAGGCTCGGCCGTTTCCCCCGGCAGCTCCAACTCCTCCATCAGGTGCGCCATCGTCGGCTCCAGCGCCGCTGCGAGCCTCTTGATGACCAGCAGCGACGGCACCCGACGCGCGTTGCGACGACCAGTGTCGAGACTTCCCGGCGCGAGTCGTTCTCGATTCGGCTGCGTGACTACGAGAGGTGAAGAGACATGGACATGACCGTCGAGCAGCTGTCGGAGAGGTTCTCCGCGGTACGGGCCTTGGCGCGCCGGCTGATGGACGAGAACGGCCTCACGTCGTGGGCGTTCCGGTTCAACAAGAACCTCGTCCGGTCGGGCGTATGCCGGCGGAAACTCGGCAGGGGCAGCATCGAGCTGTCGGCCTACTACGTCCAGTTGAACCCACTGACGGTCATCGTCGACACCATCAAGCACGAGGTCGCGCACGCCATCGTCGGGCCGGAGCACGGGCACAGCGAGGCGTGGAGGGCGAAGTGCCGCGAGCTCGGCTGCAAACCCGAGGTGACCTACGGGATGGACGTGAAGATGCCCGCGGGGAAGTACCAGGCCGTCTGCCCGAGCTGCAACACGCGCTTCCACCGGCACCGGAAGCCGCGGGTCGACGGGTGCTACCACCACGAAGACTGCGGTCCCAGGAAGGGTAGACTCGTGTGGGAGCGGGTTGAACCGAGCTTTTCGAAGTAGACCTGTCAGCTTCCGCGCTCGCCACTGAACCACCCGTCGACGAAGTCGCCCAGGTCGTCGGCGAACTTCCTGAGCGTCAGGTCCTCGTGCCACAGGAGGACGATGTCCCCTGGCGACATCTCCATGTCGCGCGCGAACGACGACCGGCTCCACCGCTCCAGCGCGCCCAGCACCTCCGAACCGAGCGGCCGCAGGCAATACCCGAAGTGGTCCCCAAGCCCGTTGTCCGCGAAGAACAGGAAGTGGTCGTACGGGAACGGGGCTCCTCGAACGCCAGCATCGGCGCGGAGGGCGCGGTTCCTCTCGACTATCTCCTGGGCGCCCCACATCGCCGGCCAGTCGTACTGGTCGGTCACCCCGTTCGCGGTCAGCAGGAACGAGCGCAGGTCCTGTGGAAGGGGGCCGAACTCCTGCTCCAGAACGAGCAGCTGTTCCGGGGTGGCTGGTGGGCGCGGGATGTAGGTCAACAGCTCGGGGTGCTTGTGGCGGGCGGTCGCGGCGGACAGGTGGTCGAGCCAGTTCGACATCATGGTCACCCGGCAGGTGAATCCGGAGTTCGGGCACGAGATACGGACCTGACGACGAGCCGCACGCCATAGGCGAACTACGCCGTGGTGGACCAGAAGTACGCGACGTACGTCTCGTCGAGCTCGGCCACCGCGGCCACGTCGTTCCAGTCGGCCGACATCCGCAAGCCGGTCTGGAACCCGTTCAGGGCCAGGAGGACGGGCGGGAGCGGCCGCACCAGCGAGCCGCTGTAATCGGCTACGAACGCGGCGAACTCGGTCGCGGCCATCGGCTTGTAGAGGCCCAACAGGGTGTACGCGGTGAAGCGTGCCTCCCGCCCCGCCCAGTCCTGGGCCTGGAGGGCCTTGACCCAGAACAGGAGCGGGCTGTCGAAGTCCGCCTTAAGTCCCGAGCAGACCTCAATCAACTGCTCGGAGCACGGCGACGTGAAGTCCTGGTGCCCGAACTCGACCATCTCAAGCGGCGGCGCCGGGGCCACCGCGAGCCGGTCGAGCCCGGTGACGAGGTCTTCGCGGGTGAACATGCCGGGGCCTCGGGCGGCTTCTAGTGGGGCCGCTCCGACGCTGTACGACGGCCCTCACCGCCTGTCGAGCTTCAGGACCACCGCGAACCGGATGGTCGTGACGAACTCGGGCGGCGTCGGGTAAGGTGATGACGGGGCGAGCGGGAGGGGAAGATGGCGGTCAGCGTCTGGGAAGCCGCGAGGGGCAAGCACCGCCCGCCGGTCTGGGCCTGCCGGGTGACCGCGGGCGAGGCGGTGGCGTTCGACTCGTCCTGGGTGTCGGTCCGCTTCCGGACGGCCGACGACGCCCGCTGGTTCGTGGGCCTCGTCCAGACGCTCTACAACCGTGGTGCCTTCCTCGGCCCGCCGGGGCACCGCCGGGTCGAGCCCGATGTCCGCTGGGGCGGGCGGCTCAACGACGACTGCGCGGCGTTCGCCGGCGACCTGTACGCCCACGCCGAGCACCTGGACGGCCCTCGAAGGGGAGGCGTCTGGTACTGCTCGGTAAGCAGGGGAGGCAGCTACCTGTTCCACACCGCGGACCGCGGCGTCGTCCCCAGGGACGGGGAGGCCGCCCGCTGGCTGTGCGAGGTCATCATCGCGGCCGCCCGGGCCGGAGCGTGGGACCAACTCGGCGCCGTCGAGCGCCCGACCGTCACCACCGCCGACCCCAGGGGGTAACGCCATGAGGTGGGCGTGGGCCATCTCGGTCTTCGTGGCGACCAGCTCCTGGGCATCCGGGGGCGTCCACGTCCTAACTGCTCCCGGCGAGCTCCCGCCGGAACTGGTAGAGCGCGTCCGGGAGGGGTTGGGCGCCGAGCCGCTGCACGCCCGCAAGGTGGTCGAGGGGGACCGGGTGTGCTACCTCGTCACCGCCCGGGACAGCCGCGGCGAGTTCGGGATGTACGCTTCCCCCGACGGGAACGCCCTCGTCCGCAAGACCGAGGAGTTCTCGCTGGCCATCTGGGGCGAGGTGCTAGTCGCCTGTGCCGTCTTCCTCCTGGTGCCGGGGCTGCTGGCCGGGGCCTCCACTCGATGGGTCGTTCGAGCTGGCCGCA
>DASPHQ010001291.1:0-3542 GCA_035629595.1 Urbifossiella sp.
CGGCACGCCGCGGTTCCTGGAGCTGCTGCGGAAGACGCTGCAGACCTGCGACGGCGGCAAGCTGTGGAAGGAGCTGAAGGCGGGTGCGGGGCTGGTGGAGGAGGCGCGGGACCGGTACATCGAGGGGATTTTCGGGGACAAGCTGTTCGCGTCGCTGACCGACGACGGCCGGCTGGCGGCGACGCGGGTGGCGGTGGCGCTGCTGCCGGTGCCGCTCGATGGCGTGGCGATGGCGACCGGCCTGCCGGAGCCGCGGGCGAAGGCGGCGGTGTCGAACGCGCTGGCGTACGGGCTGCTGCAGGAGATCGGCGGGACGACGCTCCGCTACCAGGCGCCGGGGCTGCTGGCGGGTTGGCTGGCGGCGCCGGCCCGCCTGTTGCCGGCGGATGCCACCGCGGCGCACCTCGCGCTCGCCGGTTTCTGGCGAGGTGTGGTCGAGGGGGACCGTGAGGGGGACATCGGGGTCCACTTCATGGAGGGGCTGGACGGGTGCCGGCGGCACGCGGCGACGGGCGGCGATCCGGCCCTGGCCCTGTGGTCAGCCAGCCGGATGGCCAGTGCCCTGACCAGATTTGCTCAGTGGGGGCGGTCCTGCGAGTTGCTCACGGATGCTCTCAAGGGACTCGGCGACACCCCCCCGCCGGAAGTCGACGAGGAGCGGGCGATAGCCCTCCACGAACTCGGCACCGCCGTCATGAGGCAGGGGAAGTTCGAGATCGCTCGGGGGCATTTTCGGGAGGCTCTGGACCTCAACCGTCGGGCGGGGATTGTGGCCGGTGAGGTGGCGTCCCGCAGCCAGCTCGCGTACATCGAGCAGGCGACCGGGAACATGGCTGCCGCCCGGGCCGAGTACAAGGCGGTCGCCGACGCACACCGGTGGGCCAAGAACGAGCTGGGTGAGGCGAACGCCCGGCACAACTTGGCCAGCCTTGACTTGGCGCAGGGGGACTTCCCGGCTGCCCGGGCGGAGCTGACCGAGGTACTGGCCATCCGCCAGCGGCTGCAGGATCACCGGGGAGAGGCGGACACCCTCCACCAGCTGGCCGCGGTCGACATGCTACAGGGGGACTACCCGGCGGCCCGGGACACCACCCACAGGGCGTTGGAAATCCAGCGGAGGGAGGGGGACGTGGCTGGGCAGGCGGACTCCCACTACCAACTGGGATGCGTCGCTCTCCACCAGGGGCGGCACGAGGCGGGCGTCCGACTGATCGCCGCGTGCGTCCTGATTGAGCAGCAGATCGGGTATAAGGACGCCCCAAAGGATCTCGACGGACTCCTTGTGCTGTGTCAGCGATTGGGCTACGACGAGGCGCAGATCCGGGACATGTTCGCCGACGTCGCCAAGTCATACGCCCATGACCGCGGCGATGCGTTGCTCCGCGAGGCGTTCCCCGACGCCGACTGGTGGAAGTCCCCAACCGACCCGCCGACGCCGTCATCGTCGTGATCGCGGGCTCGGCCTTCGCCCGCTTCACTCCCACACCGTCGCCGCGTCGCCGGCGGCCCGGGTCGCCAGCGCCCGCCACGCCGCCGGGTCGATGCCGACGGCCACCGCCCGCACGCCGCCGTCGCACGCCAGCACGTTCACGCCACCGGGGTGAAGCCGCCGCGCCGCGATCCGCCCCTTCTGCTGCGTCGCGTTCAGGCAGTCGAACCCGGCCGGGTCCGGCGGCCCGGCGTGGTTGTACAGCGTGTTCCCGTAATTCCCCACCACCCACTTCCCCCCGCGCTCGCCGTTCCACGCCCCCGCCGCCGGGGCACACGCCGGCGGCGTCGGGTCCGCGGCCCCCGGCAACTCCAGCATTACCAGCCGCGGGTCGGTGACGCCCGCGCCCGGACCGATCGGCCGCTCGGCGAACGCCGCGGTGTTCGACGTGCCGTCGGTGACGTCGGCGACCCGCACCGCGGAGCCGAGGAAGAAGGCGCCGTCGGCGGCGGCGAGCGAGCCGCCGTTCGCCCCGCTGCCGGCGCACGCCGGGTAGCTCGTCGCGCCGTAGCCGACGCCCGGCACCCGCCCGCCGGCCGCGTCCGCCGGGCAGACGAACGCCGCCACCACCGCCGACGCCGCCGGGCGGTTCTTCGAGCCGTCGTAGACCGTCGCCGGCGGCACGGTGAAGTCGGCCGGCGGGGCGGCGAGGTCGAGGCGGGCGAGCACCGCGTCCTGCTCCAGGTACGCGAGGAGGTGGGCGTGCGGGGAGAAGATCGCCGGGGTGGGCGTGCCGCGGCCGGGCGGGAACCGGCCGAGCGCCGCGTGGTAGTTGTGGAGGGCGAGGCCGAGCTGCTTCAGGTTGTTCTGACACGCCGCCCGCGCCGCCGCGCCGCGGACCTTCTGCACCGCCGGCAGCAGGAGGCCGACCAGGGTGGCGACCACGGCGATCACCACCAGCAGCTCGACGAGCGTGACGGCGCGGCGCGTCACCGCGACACCGGGGCGACGCGCCACACGCGGTTCGAGGCGTCGTCGGTCACCAGCAGCGCCCCGTCGGCGGCCACGCACACGCACACCGGGCGGCCGTACACCTCCGACTCGCCGGCGATGAACCCGGTCAGGAAGTCCTCCGGCGGGCCGGCCGGGCGGCCGTCGCGGAACGGCACGTACGCCACCCGGTAGCCGGCGAACTGCGACCGGTTCCACGACCCGCGCTGGCCCACGAACGCCCCGCCGCGGTACTTCTCCGGGAACGTCGCGCTCGTCCCGAAGCACAGCCCGAGCGACGCCGTGTGCGCCCCCACCGGCACGTCCGGCGCGACCGTCTTGGCCACCAAGTCGGGCCGCTCGCCCTTGCGGCGCGGGTCCTCGTTCGGGCCGAAGTAGGCGAACGGCCAGCCGTAGAACGCCCCGTCGCGGACCGCCGTGATGTAGTCCGGCACCAGGTCGTCGCCGAGGTGGTCGCGCTCGTTCACCGCCGTCCACAGCGCACCCGTCTTCGGCTCCCAGGCCATGCCGACGGGATTGCGCAGGCCGGCGGCGAAGACGCGCAGCCCGGTGCCGTCCGGGTTCGCCTCCAGCACGCAGGCCCGCAGCGCCTCCTCCTTCATCCCCTTCTCGCCGACGTTGCTCGCCGACCCGACCGACACGTACAGCTTCGACCCGTCCGGCTTCGCCAGCAGGTTGCGGGTCCAGTGGTTGTTGTACCCGCCGACCGGCAGGTACAGCACCGGCGTGCCGGGGCCGTCGAGCTTCGTGGCGCCGGCCGCGTACGGGAAGCGGACGACGGCGTCGGTGTTGGCGACGTACAGGTGCCCGCCGACATGGGCCATGCCGAGCGGCTGGTTGAGGCCGGTGAGGAACGTCTCGCGGACCTCGGGCTTGCCGTCCTTGTCGGCGTCGCGGAGCAGCGTGATGCGGTTGGCCGACCCGCCGGTGACGGTCTTTGACTCTTCCAGCCCCTTCTTCATCTCCGGCTTCGCGTCCTTGGGCGGGAGGGTGCGCGACTCGGCGACGAGGACGTCGCCGTTCGGGAGGACGTGGAGCCAGCGCGGGCTGTCGAACCCGTCGGCGAAGAGGGTGACGGCGAAGCCGTCGGGCGCCGTGGGGG
>DASPHQ010001292.1:0-9796 GCA_035629595.1 Urbifossiella sp.
GTTCCCGCCGGTCCGCATCCCGGTCGAGATCGACGGGAAGGTGTACGAGGAGCTGCACGTCGATGGGGGCGTGAGCGACGAGGTGATCTTCCGGGCGTTCATGGTCGCCGACCTGAACCGGATGCACGGCGGGGTCGGGGCGTGGGCGCCGCCCGGTTCGACGCTCTACGTCGTGAGCAACGGGAAGCTGTACGCCGACCCGGAGTGCGTCAGCCCGGTGCGGGTGCTGCAGCTAGTGAGGGCGTCGTTCCGGTCGGTGATCTACGGCAAGACGCGCGACGAGATGTACCGCATCTACCTGAACTGCCTGGAGACGGGCGTGATCTTCCGGGCCACGGCCATCCCGCGGGACGTGCCGGTGGAGGGTGCGGGGGCGCTGGGGGTGAGCGACGAGTCGCAGCAGCAGATTTACCGCATCGGCGTGGAGCAGGGCCGCCGGCCGGGCGAGGCCCCCGGCTGGCGCGACCTGCCTGCGGGGACCGACACGACCGAGCAAACCATGCCCCGAACCGGAACGCGGTTCGTGACCGTGCCGAAGTAAACACGCGCGGAAAGCCCGGGGACGGCCGTCCCCGGGCTTCGCCCGGTTACTCCACCCCCAACAGGTCCTCGACGGCGCGGATGAAGCGGTTGTCGTGGAAGCTGCTCTTGGTGAGGTAGTAGTTCGCCCCGACCTCCAGGCCGAGCATCCGGTCCTCCTCGCGCTCCTTGTACGACACGATGATGACCGGCAGGTTCTTCAGCCGGTCGTCGCCGCGGACGGCCTTCACCAGCTGGATGCCGGTCATCCGCGGCATGTCCACGTCGGACACCATCAGGTCGTAGCTCCCCGCGCGGACCTGGTTCCAGCCGTCCATGCCGTCCACCGCGACGGTCACGTCGTACCCGTGCTGCGTCAGCAGCTGCCGCTCCACCTCGCGGACGGTGATCGAGTCGTCCACCACGAGCACGCGCTTCTTGCGGGCCGGCCCGAGTTCCCGGCTCTCGCAGCGGCGCAGCGACCCGGACTGGATGAACTGGTCCATCGACCGCACCAGGTCTTCCACGTCCACGATCAGCACCGGCTCGCCGTCGTCGAGCACGGCCGCGGCGCTGAGGTTCGGCACCTTGCCGAGCCGCGGGTCGAGCGGCCGCACCACCAAATCCTGCTCGCCGCGAAAGCGGTCCACGACCAGCCCGTAGGAGCCGGAGGCGTCGCTGAGGAGCACCACAGGCAACTCGGCGGGGGCGGCCAGGCCGGCGGGCACGTCCAGCAGCTGTGCCGCGACGACGAGGCCGACGTTCTGCCCGTCCACGGCGACGAACTGCCGGTGTTCCAGGGAGCGCACGTCGGCCCGCGGGACGCGCAGGAGGCGGTCGATGCGGTTGTGCGGGAACGCGTACGGCTCGCCGCCGACCTCCACCACGACGGCCCGGATGACCGACAGCGTGATCGGCAGTTGCAGGTGGAACGTCGTCCCCTGGCCGGCCTTCGTGCTGACGCGGACATTGCCGCCGACCTTGCGGACCGAGTCCAGAACGACGTCCAGTCCGACGCCGCGGCCGGAAACCTCGGTGACGCCCGTCGCGGTCGAGAAGCCCGGCAGGAACAGGAACTCGAGGAGTTCCGCCTCCGTCATCTGGCGGACGAGCTCGGCCGTGGACAGGCCGCGCTCGACGATCTTTTTGCGGAGCCGGTCGAGGTTCACGCCGCGGCCGTCGTCGGCGACGGTGACCAGCAGCATCCCGGCGCGGTGGCGCGCCTCGACGCGGACGGTGCCGGCTTCCGGCTTGCCCGCCGCGAGGCGGTCGGCGGGCGGGTCGATGCCGTGATCGACGGCGTTGCGGATGAGGTGGCCGAGCGGCGCCTCGAGCTTTTCGAGCACGTCGCGGTCCACGTCCGTCGCCTCGCCGGCGACGACGAGGCGGGCCTGCTTGCCGAGGGCGCGGGCGAGGTCGCGGACGGTGCGGGCGAGGCCGTGGACGCCGTCGGCGAACGGCCGCATCCGGCTGGCGATGACCTCGCGGTAGAGGCGGCTGTTGAGGTCTTCGGCCCGGCCGGCGTGGTCGTCGAAGTCGCCGGCCTGCGACGCCAGTTCGGTGCGGCAGGCGGCGACCTGTTGGCGGGTGTCGGCGAGGAGGGCGGCGACGTGATCGACCGGCCGCCCGGTCGCCGCTGCCTGGTAGGCCTCGTCGAGGAGGCCGGTCAGGGCTTCGTGTTGCTTCTTGAGCTTGCCGAGGGAGCCGGAGAACAGGTGGAGCCAGCGCGCCTGGACCAGCGATTCGCCGGCCAGCCCCATGAGGCGGCTGAGGCTCTGCGCGGTGACGCGCACGACGGCTTCGCCGCTCGGCGCGGGCCGCGACGCGACGACAACGGGTTCCGGGGGAGGAGGTGGAGGCGAGCCGGCGTCAGCCGGGGGAGTCCTCCGCGCCGGCGGGGCGGCTTGCGGCAACACCCCCGCCAGTTGTTCGAGCCCGGTGCTGACGGCTTTCAGTCGTTCGTCGAAGGTGTCGGCGTCGGTGTCGATGAGGCTGGCGAGGGCGTCCACGGCGTAGCGGACCCAGCCGAGCGCGGTCGCGTCCGGCTTCGCGTCGCGGAGCGCGGCCCAGTAGCCGCCCACGGCCGCCGCCGCCGCTGCGACCGGGGCGCACTTCATGACGCGGGCGGCGCCGCGAATCTGCCGCAAGCTCTCGGCGGCGTCGTCGCGCGGCGGCAGTTGCCCGGCCTTCAGCGCCGCCACGCCCGCGGACACGACCAGCAGGTGCGAGCGCAACTCCTCGCGGAACAGACCCAACAGGCCGTCGTCGGGGCCGACGGGGAGCGGGTCGGGTGGGATCGCCACCGACGCGAACGGCGGCGGGTCGGGGAGCGACCCCACGACCACCACCTGTGGCGGTTGTGGCTCGGGTTCGATGACCGCTGCGGGAGCCGGGGCCACGACTTCGCCGCGGGCGAACCGCTCGAACTCCGGGACGAGCCGGACGACGGCGGGTTCGTTCGCCACGGCCCAGTCGGGGAGGCCGCCGGCGTCGGCCAGCGCCCCGAGGCCGGCCAACACGTCGGCGGCCTGGAGGAAGCGGTCCACGTCGGCCGGGGTGATCGCCACCTTCCCCGCCTGCGCGGCGACGAAGGCGTCTTCCATTACGTGCGCGAGCCGGACCGCGGGCTCGACGCCGACGATCCGCGCCGCCCCCTTCAGAGAATGCGCGGCGCGCATTAGCGGCTCGATCCCCTGCGGGTTGGCGGCGTCGGCCTCGAGGGCGAGGAGGCCGGTCGAGAGCGCGTCGGCGTGGGCGCGCACCTCGTCGCGGAACAGTTCGAACAGGGACGGGTCGATGCCGGTCATCGCACTCGCTCCCGCAGCGCCTCGAACAGCCGCGTCTCGTCCAGCAGCCCGATCGCCCGGCCGTCGCGGTGGACGACGCCGCGCGTCACCCGCGCGGCGGCGCGGGCCAGCGTCGGCGGGGCGGTCACCAGGTCGGCCGTCGCAACCCGGCGGACCAGGTCCACGTCGTCGGCCGCGAAGGCCCAGCGGTCGGCGTCCTGGCGAATCACCACCATCCGCGGCCGGGCCGTCGCCGAAGGGCGGTCCGGGTTCGGGCGGTCGATGCCGAGCAGCAGGTCGAGGCGGACGGACAGGTGCAGCTCGCCGCGGACGTTCACCATCCCGGCGATCAGGCCGCCGCGGTGCGGGATTCGGTGCGGCCGGCGCGGGTGCGTCACCTCCACCAGCACCCCGACCGGCAGCGCCAGCCACTCCTCGCCCAGGCGGAACACCAGCGCCCCGATCACGCCGTCGGCGGTACGCCGGACCGGCTCCGCGAGGCGGGCGGTCCACTCGTCGAGGTAGCCGGCGGGGGAGGGGGCGTCGAGGAAGCGGCGGCCGGCGGCGGCGAACACCGGGCAGTTGTGGCAGTGGGTGTGCTTCTTCAGCTC
This sequence comes from Urbifossiella sp., assembly GCA_035629595.1. GTDB lineage: Bacteria > Planctomycetota > Planctomycetia > Gemmatales > Gemmataceae > Urbifossiella. Next base: position 3,917 of record DASPHQ010001292.1, read on the forward strand.
CGGGCACGTCCGGTCGCCCCAGACGCCCACGGCCTGCCAGCACGGGTTCCCGGCGACGACGGGGAGGGCGGTCACGCGGTCGCCTCCGGGAGCCGGGACAGGCGGCGGCGCAGCCCGGACGCGGGGCCGGCGTCGCCGCGGCGGTCGCAGAGCATCGCCAGGTGCGTCAGCGCCTCGCGGTGGTCGGGGTTCAGGTACAGGGCGCGGCGGAACGACGCCTCGGCGTCGGCGGCGCGGCCGGCGGCCAGGTCGATGACGCCGAGGAGGCTGTACCACTCGGCCGACGGCCCGGCGCGGACGGCCATCTCGCAGACGGCGCGGGCGGCGTCGAGCTTCCCGGCGTCGGCCAGCTCCCGTGCCGTAGCCGTGGTCGGCGGCGGGACGGCGTCGAATCGCGTTCCCGGCACCGACGGCAAGGGGGTGCTCACAGGCGGCGACACCGCCGGCCGAGGGAACACGCCCGACTTCGGCGCGGGTCGCGGGTACACACCCGAGCGCGGCCCGCCCGGCGGCGGCTCATCGGCGCGGGTGAAGACCGCGAGCGAAGCTGGGCCGTCGGCGGTGAACAGTTCCGGCGGCAGGCGGTCGGCTTCCGCGGGGGTGAGGCACAGCCGGCCGCCCGGGGTGAGGAGGCGGCGGAGGTTGGCGACCGCCCGGCCGCGGGCCTCGTCGGTCAGGTAGATGAACAGGTTGCGGCACAGGATTAGGTCGAACGGCGGTTCCGCGGCCAGGAACTCGGGAGCCACGAGGTTGCCGACGTGGAAGCGAACGGCGTCGCGGACGCGCGGTTCCAGCTCCCACCGACCCGGGCCGGCGTCGCGGAAGTGTCGCGGCCGCGGATCGGCGTCGGCCTCGCGGAAGGCGAACGCGGGGTAGCGGCCTTCCTCGGCCCGCCGCACGCTCGCGGGGCACAGATCGACCCCTTCGACGCGAACCACGCCCGGCGGCACGCCCTCGTCGTCGAGGGCAAGCACGAGCGAGTACGGCTCCTCGCCGCACCCGCATGGCACGCTCAGCACCCGTTGCGCCCGACCGCCGCTGCGCTCGCGTAGCCAGCGGGCCAGCTGGCGGAAGTACGCCGCGCCACCGCGGAAGAACCAGCTCTCGGGCACCACCAGCTCATCGACCAGCGTCGCCCACTCGTCCCGGTCGGCGGTCAGCAGCGCGGCGTACGCCTCGTCGGTGGCGACGGCGCGGGCGGTCATGCGGGCGGCGACGGCGCGCTGGAACGTGGCCGCGCCGAGCGACAGCGGGTCGAGGCCGATGCGGGCCCGGACGAGGGCGTCGACGGGGGAGAGGGTCATGGCCCGGTTCCTGGGCGGGGCGGTCCCGAGTGCGAGTCGAGGGCCGCGACGAGGCGGTCGGGGTCGAGCAGGCGGAGGACGCCGGCGCCGTCCGCGACCGGGGGGCCGAGGAGCGGGCCGCCGGCCGCCGCGGGCGGGGGGGCGGGCAACTCGCGGACGTCGGCCACCTGCGTGGCGAGGAGGCCGACCAGCTCGTCGGGGGCGTCCGACCGGGGCACCAGGATCACCCGACTACTCAGGTGCGGCGGGCACTCGCCGGCCCCGACGAGCCGGTGCAAGTCTACCACGGGGACGACCCGGCCGCGATACACAAACACGCCCGCGAGCCAGTCCGGCCCGCCGGTCGAGGGCGTGACGCGCACCCGGGGCACGACCTCGCGGACGCGGCGGACATCCACCGCCACCCGGTCCGCGCCGACCTGGAACGTCAGGGCGAGCATGTGGCTCAAATCTTGAACTGCGAGATTTCCTGGTTCAGCCCCTCGACGGACGCCCGCAGGTGGCCCGTCGCCCGCTCGAACTCCTGCACCGACTGCGCGTTCCGCTTCGTGCTGTCGGCGATCTGGCCCATCGCGTCGTTGATCTGCTGCGCCCCCGCGGCCTGGTTCTTCATCCCCTCGGTCACCAGCTGGAACCGGTCGCTGAGCCCCTGCACCTCGGTGATGATCTCGTACGTCATCTGGTTGATCGTCGTCACCTGCCCGACGCCGGAGCGGACCTCGTCGGCGAACTTGTCCATCTGCATCACGCCGGCCGACACCGCGTCCTGCATCTGCCGCACCATCGTCTCGATGTCCAGCGTGGCGACGGCGGTCTGGTCCGCGAGGCGACGGATCTCTCTCGCGACGACCAGGAACCCCCTACCGTACTCGCCCGCCTTCTCGGCCTCGATCGCGGCGTTGATCGACAGCAGGTTCGTCTGGTCGGCCACCTTCGTGATGGTGGTGACGACGGCATTGATGCGGTCGGCCTTCTCGCGGATCATGCCGAGCTTCGCGGACACGGACGCGGTCGAGTCCACGAGCTGTTTCATCTCGTTGGCCATGCGGTTGGTGTTGTCGCGGCCGCGGACGGCGAGGTCGGCGGCGTGCGCGGCCGACTCGTTCACCTCGCCCATCGTGCCGGCCAGGTCCGTGCTGGTGGCCGAGATTTCGCGGACGCTCGCGGCCACCTGAGTCGTCGAGGCGCTGAGGTCTTGAACGGTCTGCTCCTGCCGGCGGGCCGTGGCGGCGATCTGGGAGGCTACCGAAAGGAGTTGCAGGCTCGACTCGCGGACCTTCGCCACGATCGTCTGGACGCGGCCCATGACGCCGTTGATCCCCTCGGCGAGCTGCCCCATCTCGTCGGCCCCGGGCACGACGAGCCGTGTGTGGAGGTCGCCGCTGCCGCTGGCCATCTCGCCGACGCGGTTTCGCAACTCCCGGGCCGAGCGGACCAGCGACGCCGCGACCCAGAACCCGGCGAGCCCCATCACGGCGACGAGCGCGAGGCTGATCCAGGCCATCGCCACCGTCCAGAACTGCGAGTCGTCGCGCGCCTTCGTCTCGTCCGCCGTGGTCTGGATCCGCACCTTCTCGGCAACCGATTGGGCGGCCCGGCGGTGTTCGTAGAACTTCGGGCGGATGCGGGTGTTCAGCACCTCGTTCGCCTTCTTGGCGTCGTCCGGCCCCTTGCCGATCAGCGGCAGGAACTCGGCCCTGGCGATGCGGAACATGTCCGCCGCCGGGGTGTGAATCGGCCCCTCCACCCCGCGCCGGATCTCACCCTCCGGCAGCTTCCCGGGCGCCAGCCAGATCGCACGCCGCTCGGCGTACTTGGCCTCGTAGTCGTTGAACTTCAGGATGGTGTCCTGCACCTCCGCCGGGTTAGTGCCCGAGTCGATCTCCTGGAGCATCAGGTACGCGGCGCCGACGTTCATCAGCGGCGGCTCGATGTCGTGGAGGAGCCGGAAGTCGTCGGCGATCACGTCATAGACCGGGCCGTGGACGCGGTACGTGCGCATCAGGTAGCCGGCGAGCAGCAGCACGCCGGTGACGAGTACGGAGTACCCGACGACGAGGGCGTACAGCTTGGTCGAGAGGGACAGGTCGCGGAGCCGGAACATACGGGTGCCCGCGGTGACAGGGTGGCACGATCGATCCTACCCGCGCCGGGGGGCCGATCCAGCCCCGATTCCCCAACCCGCGCAGACTCGCCACCCGCCGGCTTCGGCGCGACCGCTACGACCCGGACACTCGTTGATCCTTTCCACCGCGTTTCACACGGCGGAACGCGGGACGCGATTCGTCTGGCGTACCCCCCCGGGGGTTCACCAGACGCATTGAGTCGGCCAGACGAAAGAGTATCGGATCGATGTCCGGCACGCCTGACGCGCCGAATCACAGGCTTGGACATCGCTTGCGGCTCGGTTATGATGGCGGGAACCCACCCCCCGGCCGCCGGGCCATCTGTTATGCCGCTCCGCCTCTCCCTCGCCAGCTTCCTCGTCGCGCTCGCCGCCGGCCCCGCCGCCGCCGACGCGCCCGCGAAGGTCGATTTCGCCCGCGAGGTGCTGCCGATCCTGTCGGACAACTGCTACGCCTGCCACGGTCCCGACGCCAAGGCCCGCAAGGGCGACCTCCGCCTCGACACGAAGGACGACGCCCACGCCAGCGGCACCATCAAACCCGGCAAGAGCGCCGAGAGCGAGCTGTACCGCCGGATCACGTCGGCCGACCCGGACGAGGTGATGCCGCCGGCGAAGGCGACGAAGCAACTGACGGCGGCGCAAAAAGCCGTGCTCAAGCGCTGGATCGACGAGGGCGCCCCGTGGGGTCGGCACTGGGCGTTCGACCAGCCGACCCGGCCGCCGGTGCCGGAAACTCGAAACTCGAAACTCGAAACTCGTAATCCGATCGACGCCTTCGTCCTCGCCCGGCTGCGGAAGGAGAAGCTGAACCCGGCCCCGGTTGCCACCAAGGAGCAACTGGTCCGCCGCGTCACGCTCGACCTGACCGGGCTGCCGCCGACCCCGGCCGAGGTTGACGCCTTCGTCGCGGACCAGGCGCCGGACGCCTACGAGAAGGTGGTCGATCGGCTGCTGGCGTCGCCGCGGTACGGCGAGCGGATGGCCTGGGACTGGCTCGACGCCGCCCGCTACGCCGACAGCAACGGCTACCAGGGCGACAACGAACGCACGATGTGGCCGTGGCGCGACTGGGTGATCCGGTCGTTCAACGACAACATGCCTTACGACCGGTTCACCGTCGAGCAACTGGCCGGCGACCTGCTGCCGAACGCGAGCCGCGAACAGGTGCTGGCGACCGGCTTCAACCGCAATCACATGATCAACGGTGAGGGCGGCCGCATCCCGGAGGAGAACCGCATCGAGTACGTGTTCGACCAGACCGAAACGGTCGGCACCCTCTGGCTCGGCCTCACCCTGACGTGCTCGCGGTGCCACGACCACAAATTCGACCCGATCAGCCGGCGCGACTACTACCGGCTGTTCGCGTACTTCAACCAGACGCCGGTGAACGGCGGCGGCGGCAACGGTCAGACGCCGCCGGTGATCGACTTCAGCACCCCCGAGCAAGAAACCCGGCTGAAGGTTGCGCAGAAGTCGCTCGACGAGACGGTCGGCAAGATCGCCCCGGTCGAGAAGAAGCTGCGGGACGACGCCGCGACCACGACGAAGGACGGCAAGTACGAGTCGAAGTTGCCGGCGGTGATCGAGTCGGCGCTGAGGAAGGGGCCGAACGGCCGCACCGACGCGAACCACGACGAACTCGCCAAGCACTTCGAGAAGACGGAGCCGGCCTACGTCGGGCAGCTGAAGGAGTTCCGCAAGCGGAAGGCCGAGCGAGACGCGGCGGCGGGGGCGATCCCGAAGGTGATGGTGATGGGCGACATGCCCAAGGCCCGCGACACGTTCATCCTCACCCGCGGCACTTACGACAAGCGCGAGGACAAGGTGCAACCTGGCGTCCCGGAGTCGCTGCCGGGCCTGCCGAAGGACGCCCCGGCGAACCGGCTGGCGCTCGCCAACTGGGTCGTGGCGAAGGACAACCCGCTGACCGCCCGCGTGACCGTGAACCGTTTCTGGCAGACGTTCTTCGGCACCGGGCTGGTGAAGACGAGCGACGACTTCGGCGTCCAGGGCGAGCGGCCGAGCCACCCGGAGCTGCTCGACTGGCTGGCGGTCGAGTTCCGCGACGGCGGCTGGGACGTGAAGAAGCTGGTTCGTCTGATCGTGACGAGCCAGACGTACCGGCAGTCGTCGAAGGTGACGCCCGAACTGCGGGAGCGCGACCCCGAGAACCGGCTGCTGGCCCGCGGCCCGCGGCACCGCCTGCCGTCGTGGATGTTGCGCGACCAGGCGCTGTTCGCCGCCGGGCTGATGACGCCGACGGTCGGCGGCACGCCGGTGCGGACGTACCAGCCGCCGGGCATCTGGGAGGAAGCGACGTTCGGCTTCAAGCGCTACCAACAGGACACCGGCGCGGCGCTGTACCGCCGCAGCCTGTACGTGTTCTGGCGGCGCATCGTGGGGCCGACCATGTTCTTCGACACCGCCTCCCGCCAGACGTGTACGGTG
>DASPHQ010001293.1:0-2410 GCA_035629595.1 Urbifossiella sp.
CGCCTTCCGGCGGAAGTGACGGGGCCGATGGAGTTGGCTGTTGGCTCGGGGCTGGTAGCCGCGGGCTTCAGCCCGCGCCCACGTCGGCGGTGTCTGTTCCCCGTCGCCCCCTGGTTGGCGCCGGAGGCTGGCGCGGGCTGATGCCCGCGGCTACCAGCCCCCGAGCTGAAGCCCCGAGCCAACTGCCGGCTCACTTCTCGCGTCCACCGCTGGCGGGGCGCATCCGCGTCTGATACGCTACCTTTCACCGCCCCGCGGCCCGTCGCCTCCCCCGGAGCCCGCACATGATTCGCGCGCTGTTCGCCGCCCTCGCCTCGGCCCTGGTCGTCGTCGCCACCGGCACCGCCCAGGACTCCAAGACCGGCTTCGTGACCAAGGACTTCACCGACCCCGACGGGTCGAAGATCCCCTACGTCGTGTTCGTGCCGCACGACTACGACGGGTCGAAGGCGTACCCGGTCATCCTGTTCCTGCACGGCGCCGGCGAGTCGAAGAACCGCAACGGCAAGCAGCCGGTCGAGCAGGGGATCGGCAACGCCATCAAGAAGCAGGAGAAGGCGTTCGGGTTCATCACCGTCATCCCGCAGTCGCAGAAGGGCGGCTGGGGGGCCGCGAGCGCCGAGGGGAAGCGCGCCCTCGCCATCCTCGACGAGGTGACCAAGAGCTACAAGACGGACGCGAAGCGGGTGTACCTGACCGGCCTGAGCATGGGCGGGTTCGGCACCTGGAGCCTCGCCGCGGCGCACCCCGACCGGTGGGCCGCGATCGCCCCCATCTGCGGCGGCGGCAAGGCCGACGACGCCGTGAAGATCAAGGACATCCCGACGTGGGTGTTCCACGGCGACAAGGACACGGCGGTAAAGGTCGAGCAGTCGCGCGTGATGGTCGAGGCGCTGAAGAAGGCCGGCGGCACCCCCAAGTACAGCGAGTACGCCGGCGTCGATCACAACAGCTGGGACCGCGCCTACGCCGAGAAGGAGTTCTTCCCCTGGCTGGCGGCGCAGTCGAAGAAGTAACTCGATCCCCCAAAGCCCGGGGACGGCCGTCCCCGGGCTTCGCCCGTTCCTCAACCGGAGGCCTCTCATGTCGAAGTCGTCGCGGCGGTCGTTCCTGGCGTCCTCGGCCGCGGCCGGGGCGGCCCTCAGCCTCACCGCCAAGAGTTATTCCCAGGTCGCCGGGGCCAACGCCCGCGTCGGCATCGGCTTCCTCGGCGTCGGCGGCCGCTGCCAGCAGCACATCGACGTGATCCTGCGGATGCGCGAGCTCGGCAAGCCGGTCGCCCCGACCGCCGTGTGCGACGTGTGGGACGGCCAGGTGGTGCAGGGGCTCATCCGCGGCCGCGGCCTCTACCCGTCGGCCGAGCGGTGCGGCCTCCGCCGCGACGACCGCGACCACGTGACGAAGGACTACCGGAAGGTGCTGGAGCAGAAGGACGTGGACGTGGTGTGCATCGCCACCCCCGACCACTGGCACGCCCGCATGGCCATCGACGCCATCCGCGCCGGCAAGGACGTGTACATGGAGAAGCCGATGACCCGGACGATCGCCGAGGCGATCGCCGTGGTCGACGCCGCCCAGAAGCACAACCGCGTCGTCACCGTCGGCGTGCAGTCGATGGCCGACCCGACGTGGCTGGCGGCGCACGAGTACGTGAAGGCCGGCAACATCGGCCACGTCCTCCAGGGGCAGACGAGCTACTTCCGCAACAGCTCCGTCGGCCAGTGGCGCTACTACCCGCTGACGCGCGAGATGACCCCGCAGACGGTGGACTGGGACATGTGGCTCGGCCACGCCCACCGCGGCGTGGACGGCCAGCCGCTCGGCCCGACGCCGGCGCAGATGCCGTTCGACCGGGCGGTGTGGGCGCAGTGGCGCTGCTACTGGCCGTTCGGCGGCGGCATGTTCACCGACCTGTTCGTCCACCAGACGACGCACCTGATCGCCGCGATGGGGCTGAAGTTCCCCGGGCGCGTCACCGGCGGCGGCGGGCTGTACATGGAGTACGACGGCCGCGACGTGCCCGACACGGCGACGGTGGTGGCGGACTACGAGGAGGGGTGCCAGGTCATCATCTCGGCGACGATGCTGAACGACGTGCAGCTGGGCGAGATGATCCGCGGCCACCTGGGGACGATCAAGTTCGTGGGCGGCGGCGACTACGTCCGCGGGTTCGACGTGTTCGGCCAGTACCCGGCGGGCGGCCCGAGCAAGCCGAAGGACGCCGACTCGAAGCCGATCCACGAGTACCGCAACCCGAAGGGCGCCCCGCCGGCGATGTTCTGCCCGTACACCTCGAACCCCTTGATGAAGTCCCCGCCGCCGACGAACTTGATCGTCGCCAGGTGGCCGCGGATCATCTCCCCGAGTTGCACGTCGTTGCACATCGTCGCCGAGACGATGAACTGACACC
>DASPHQ010001294.1:0-6199 GCA_035629595.1 Urbifossiella sp.
GAGCGACTTCGGCGTCCGCAGCGACCCGCCGACGCACCCCGAGTTGCTCGACTGGCTCGCCGCGGAGTTCATGGAGGGGCACGCCTGGTCGATGAAGAAGCTGCACCGCCAGATCGTCACGAGCGCGACCTACCGCCAAGCCTCGTCCCTCCGCCCCGACCAGTCGCAGAAGGATCCGCGGAACCTCCTCCTCGGCCGGCAGTCGCGGCTGCGGCTCGAAGCCGAGGTGATCCGCGACGCGGCGTTGGCGGCGAGCGGGAAATTGAACCCAAAGGTCGGCGGCCCGGGGGTGTACCCGCCGCAGCCGAAGGAGGTGTTCGCGTTCACCCAGAGCCAGCGGACGTGGCCCGAGAGCAAGGGGCCGGACCGCTACCGCCGCGGCGTGTACACGTACATCTGGCGGCAGAGCCAGCACCCGCTGCTGACCACGTTCGACGGCGCCGACGCCCAGACCGCGTGTACGAAGCGGAACCGCAGCAACACGCCGCTGCAGGCGCTCCACCTGGCCAACGACCCGGTGTTCGTGGAGCTGGCGACGGAGTTGGGCCGCCGCGTCGAGAAGGACGGCGGCGCGGACGACGCCGCGCGGGTGCGGTTCGCGTACCGGACGTGCTTCGGCCGCGACCCCACGACGCAGGAGGCGGCGCGGGTGCTGGCGTACCTGGAGGCGCAGCGGCGCACGAATGCGGCGACGGCGTGGCCCGCGACGGCCCGGGTGCTGATGAACCTGGACGAGTTCATCACCCGGGAGTGAATTTGGGGTTTTGCCGCTTGCGGCTTGGCGTTGCCCAGCGCTAAGCCGCAAGCGGCAAAACAAACAGGCATCGAAAGACCCCACGCATGACCCCCCACGACCCCCTCCTCGCCGCCACCCGCCGCCACTTCTTCCGCGACTGCGGAGTCGGCGTCGGCAGCATGGCGCTGTCCGCCCTCCTGAACCGCGACGCCGCCGCGCAGCCGCGCCGCGACCCGCTCGTGCCGAAGCCGCCGCACTACCCCGCGAAGGCGAAGGCGGTCATCTTCCTGTTCATGGCCGGGGCGCCGAGCCAGCTCGAACTGTTCGAGCCGAAGCCGGAACTGAACCGCCTCAGCGGCCAGGTGGTGCCCCAATCGTTCACACAAGGGAAGCGGTTCGCGTTCATCAAGGGCGACGCCAAGCTCCTCGGCACCCGCCGCAGCTTCTCGAAGGCCGGGCAGTGCGGCATGGACATCAGCGAGCTGTTCCCCCGTCACCGCGAGATCGCCGACGAGCTGTGCTGGATTCGCTCGATGAAGACTGACGTGTTCAACCACGGCCCGGCCAAGTGCTTCGTGAACACCGGCAGCCCGCAGTTCGGCCGGCCGAGCATGGGCTCGTGGCTCACGTACGGCCTCGGCAGCCAGTCCGACTCGCTCCCGGGCTACGTGGTGCTGCAGTCCGGTCCGCGGGGGCCGCGCGGCGGGGCGGCGCTGTACTCGTCGGGGTTCCTGCCGAGCGTTCACCAGGGGGTGCCGTTCCTCCGCGGCCCGAGCCCGATCCTCGACCTCGCCCCGCCGCCGGGCTTCGACACCCGCCGCCAGGGCGAGTTCACCGACGCCGTCCGCGACCTGAACCGACTGCGCCGCGACGCGACCGCCGACCCCGAGATCGACACCCGCATCGCCGCCTACGAGATGGCCTACCGGATGCAGACGGCCGCCCCCGAGCTGATGGACCTGTCGAAGGAGACGCGCCGCACGCTCGACTCCTACGGCGTCGAGCCCGGCCGGCCGAGCTTCGGCGCGAACTGCCTGCTGGCTCGCCGGCTGGTCGAGCGCGGGGTGCGGTTCATCCAGCTGTACCACACCGACTGGGACCACCACGGCGGCAGCCTCGACCTGACGCGCCCGCTGGAGAACATCTGCCGCGAGGTGGACGGCCCGTGTGCGGCGCTCGTCAAGGACTTGAAGCAGCGCGGCATGCTGGACGACACGCTGGTGGTGTGGGGCGGCGAGTTCGGGCGGACGCCGATGGGCGAGACGCGCGAGACGATCGGCCGCGACCACCACATCGACGCGTACACGATGTGGCTGGCCGGCGGCGGCGTGAAGCGCGGCTTCCTGTACGGCCGGTCGGACGAGATCGGCTACAACGTGGTCGAGAACGAGGTCCACGTTCACGACCTGCAAGCCACCATCCTGCACCTGATGGGCCTGGACCACACCAAACTGACGTTCCGCTTCCAGGGCCGCGACTACCGCCTGACCGACGTGCACGGCGAGGTCGTGCGCAACATCCTGGCCTGACCCGCCCCCGCGACCGGAGTCCTCCCCATGCTCCGCGTGCAGGTGTCTCGCCGCGACTTCCTCCACGCCGGCACCCTCGCCGCCGCTTGCGGCGTCGCAGGTGTTGCACGCGCCGCACCGCCGCGAGCGGCCCCGGCGAAGTCCATCCTCCTGCTCGACCTGTTCGGCGGGCCGAGCCACATCGACACGTTCGATCCCAAGCCGAACGCCCCCGCCGAGGTCCGCGGCGAGTTCGGCACCATCCCGACCGCCCTGCCCGGCTTCCGCATCTGCGAACACCTGCCGGAACTCGCCCGCCGCCTGGACCGGTTCGCCACGATCCGCACCGTCAGCCACCGGTACAACTCGCACAATCCGTACGGCGTCATGACCGGGTACGACGGCGGCCAGGACCAGACCGACTACTTCGCACGGCCGACGAACCACCCGAGCGTGGCGACCGTGTGCCGCTACTTCGGCCTCGGCCGCGGTACCGACCTGCCCGGGTACGTCATGCTGCCGGCCGCCCCCGGCTACACGCAGGGGCTGCGCCGCGCCGGCCCGTACGGCGGCTACCTCGGCACCGCCTTCGACCCCGTCTTTGCCACTGCCGACGAGCACGCCGACGACTCGATCCGGGAGGACAAGGACTTCTACAGCCACACCACGATCCCGCGCGGCGAGCCGCGGCTGCCGCGGCTCGGCGGCAACCTCTCCCTCGACGCGCTGAACTCCCGCCGCACGCTGGCCCGGCAGATCGACGACGCCGCCGCCGCAGTCGACGCCCGCGGCCACCTCGCCCGCCGCGACGCCGCGTTCGACCTCCTCGTCTCCCCGAAGGCGCGAACGGCGTTCGACCTGTCCCGCGAGCCGCAGCGCGTCCGCGACCGATACGGCGCCGGCCTGTTCGGCCAGAGCGTGCTTCTGGCGCGGCGCCTCATTGAGGCCGGGGTGACGTTCGTGACCGTCCACACGGAGGCGAAGCCGAACGGCCACTGGGACACGCACAACAACAACTTCAAGATGCTGCGGCACGTCCTGCTGCCGTTCCTCGACCGGGCGTTCTCCGCCCTCCTCGACGACCTCGACGAGCGCGGCCTACTCGACAGCACGCTCGTGGTGGTGACCGGCGACATGGGGCGGACGCCGAAGGTGAACGGCGCCGCCGGCCGCGACCACTGGCCGCAGTGCGGGTTCTGCCTGTTTGCAGGCGGCGGCACCAAGCCGGGCGTCGTCCACGGCACGTCGGACAAGATCGGCGCCTACCCGATCGACCACCCGGTGTCGGCCGGCGACCTGGTGGCGACGATGTACCAGCTGGTCGGCGTGGACCCGGAGGCGATGGTGCCCGACCACACCAACCGCCCCTCGCACGTGAGCCACGGCGGCCGCCCGGTCACGGCCGTGATGAAGTAGGGTCCGCCAAGCCCGGGGACGGCCGTCCCCGGGCTTTCATACCTGGAGCGCGCCCATGCTGACGATCGGCGACACCACCCGCCACGGCCGCCGCGACTTCCTCCGCGTCGGCGGGCTGGCCAGCGGCATGCTCACCCTGCCGGGCCTCGTCCACGGCGGCGCCCCGCTGTCGAACGCGAACCGACCCGTCACCGACAAGTCGGTCATTTTCCTGTTCCTGCACGGCGGTCCGAGCCAGATCGAAACCTTCGACCCGAAGATGACCGCCCCTGAGGAAATCCGCTCCGCGACCGGCGAGGTGCAGACGGCCATCCCCGGCGTCACCTTCGGCGGCTCGTTCCCCGAGTTGGCGCGGCGGGCCGACCGGTTCACGGTGGTGCGCTCGTTCGCCACCGGCGACGGCAACCACGACATCAAGCCGGTGGTCGGCACTCACACGTTCGGTGCGAACCTCGGCTCCGCCTACGCGGCCGTGGCCGGCGGCGTGAACCCCGACACGTCCCTCCCCTCGAACGTGCTGCTGTTCCCGCGGGCGGTCGACCCCGAGGCCGGTCCCGGGCAGGCGAACTTCGGCCGGTTCAACAGCAACGGCCCGTTCGGCGCCGGGGCGATTCCGTTCCAGCCCGAGGGCGACTCGGGCTTGCGCGCCGACATGCGGATCAACCTGCCGCTGAGTCGCGTCAACGACCGCCGCTCGCTGCTGACTGCGTTCGACGCCGCCCGCGTGGCCGGCGACGAGGCGGGCGGCCTCGACAGCACCCGCGAGCGCGCCTTCACCGTGCTGACGAGCGGCATCGGCGACGCCTTCGACCTGTCGAAGGAGGACGCCCGCACGGTGGCCCGCTACGACACGGCGACGCGGGTGAACGTGGCGGCGATCGACAAGAAGTGGAACAACCACAAGCACTACGCGGACAACGCCCGCACGCTCGGGAAGTTGCTGCTGCTGGCCCGCCGGCTGTGCGAGCGCGGGGCGGGGTTCGTGACGGTGACGACGAACTTCGTGTGGGACATGCACGCGGACGTGAACAACGCGACGATGCGCGAGGGGATGAGCTACATGGCCCCGCCGCTGGACCACGCGGTGAGCGCGTTCCTGGACGACGTGCGGGCGCGCGGCCTGGAGGACAAGATTCTGCTGGTGGCGTGCGGCGAGATGGGGCGGACGCCGAAGATCAACCGCAACGGCGGCCGCGACCACTGGGGCGGCCTGGCCCCGCTGCTGCTGGCGGGCGGCGGGTTGCGGATGGGTCAGGTGATCGGCCAGTCGGCCCGCGACGCCGGCACCCCGGCGACGGAGCCGGTCCGCATCCCGCACCTGCTCGGCACGGTGATGCACACCCTGTTCGACGTGGGCCGGCTGCGCGTGGCCCGCGGCGTCGGCCGCGAGGTGATGCAGCTCGCCGACCACGAGCCGATCCCGGGCCTGCACGGGTGATCGCCCCGGCGACATCCGACTTTGTGCAAGGGGCTTGGAAACCCCCTAGTGTCATCGTTTCCAGCAACCCGCGTTCGCCGACCGCTCCTTCCACGGCACCTCGGACTGCTCGAGATCGAACCCAGATTGGTCACGAGGTGTCCTGACGGCACTATTGCGAGGGCATGACGTGGGTGAGCAAGCGGCGAATCAAATCGGAGCCCCTAGTTGGGCGACACAGCCGTTTTCGGACCTGACGGAAAGCGTCGAGCATCTCGGGCAGTTACTCAACATGAGCATCCGCGGTATTACTCTGTTCCGCGCTATCCCGCAAATGGTTACGGCGGTGGCGAAGGCAAAAGGCCGCGAGGAACACCAAGACACGGCGAAGGAACTGGCCGATGCAGAAATCGCGGCCGCATTCGCCTTGCGCGAAACGGAGACCGGGTTCCCGGTACTGCACGCCCATGCAGCGCTTTCCGTGTGGTCGCAACTCGAGGCAGCGGTGCGCCTCTTTCTGGCCCGCTGGCTCGAACATGAAAAGTCGGCTCTCGATGTGGAAGCTGTTCAACGGCTGAAGGTCAAGATCGGAGAATACGAACGATTGCAGGGTGAGGATCGGTACTTTTACATCGTTGACCGGCTGGAGCAGGAGACGGTCGCGCCGCTGAAATCTGGGATCGGTCGTTTCGAGGTCATTCTCGAACCGTTTGGACTTTCGGGTAAGGTGGAAGCTGACATCCAGCGCGACCTGTTCGAGCTAAACCAGGTCCGGAGCTGTCAATTGCACCGGGCCGGACGGGCCGACCGCCGCTTTGTCGACGCCTGCCCGTGGCTCGGGCTGGAGGTAGGACAACGGCTCAATGTGACGAGCGAAGCCACGCGGCGTTACATCAATGCCGTACTGCTTTACGCCACGGAACTTGTCTGCCGCATCGGCGAGAGGTTCGGAGTTGACATGGCGGACTCCCGATTCGATTCAAGTGCCGTGCATCCCTCTGGTTCCGCCTCGTAGTCATGGCGATCTACATCTCGCGCCCGATGTCGTCGACCCGGATGGTACTCTCTAACACTACAGCGCGGGTTTCCTGACGGCCGATAGGATGGTTCTCGGGAGGGAAT
>DASPHQ010001295.1:0-6301 GCA_035629595.1 Urbifossiella sp.
GGCGTCGGACGCGCCGTCAGGGTAGCCGCCGCCGGCCCCAAGTTCCCGGCCCCGGGGGCCAGCCCGAGGCTGGCAGACCCTTGAACCCCGCGCTGCAACTGTCGTGCTCCACCTTCGACCGCCTCATCGCCACCCAGGCCGCGATCTACACGCGCGTCACCGGCCGGGACTGCTCCTCCGACGAGGACAACCCCATACCGCGCCGCCCGAATCCATCCCCTCGTACCTCCACACCGAGTACGTCCACGGCCTCGCCTTCACCGCGGACGGCGCCGGGCTGGTGCCGGCCTCCGGCGACGACATCCTGCGCGTGTGGGTCGGTTCACCGCGGGCAGGGCAGCGGTAGTGGATCGATCCGGTCCATCTCCGCGACCGGACTCAGACCAGGACGTAATCCTCACCTCAACCGTCCCGGCCGGCGGTGGTGAGCTAGGCTTGGGCGATCGACACCCCGCTCGCCCGAGGTTCCCGTGCCGGCTACCCGCGATCCCACGCTTCCACCTCTCCCCGCCCGCCCCCGCGCCAACCTACCCGCCTGACCCGAGTGGCCGCCCGTGCCAACGACCGCCCCGTCTGTGACGACCGACCGGCTCGCGGGTGAGGAGCCGATCCCCGGGTACGTCCTCGTCGAACCGCTCGGCCGAGGCGGGTTCGGTGAGGTGTGGAAGTGCGTCGCCCCCGGCGGGCTGCACAAGGCGGTGAAGTTCGTCCCCGGCGGCGGCGACCAACTCCGCCAGGAGGCCGCCGCGTTCGAGCGCGTCCGCGCGCTGCGCCACGCCTTCCTCCTGTCCCTGGAGCGGGTCGAGCTCATCGGCGGCGACCTCGTCATGGTGATGGAGCTGGCCGACGCCCAGCTCCAGGACCGGTTCGACGAGTGCCGCCGCGAGGGCCGGCGCGGCATCCCGCGGGACGAGTTGTTGCGCTACCTCGCGGACGCGGCCGAGGCACTGGACGTGATCGCGGCCCGGTACGGGCTCCAGCACCTCGACGTGAAGCCGGCCAACCTGTTCCTGATCGACGGGCACGTGAAGGTCGGCGATTACGGCCTCGTCCGGGCACTTGGCGCGGGTCCGACGCAGGCCGGGCTGACCCCGAAGTACGCCGCCCCGGAAGTCCTTCGGGGCAACGCCGACGCGCGGTCCGACCAGTACAGCCTCGCGCTCGTGTACCACGAGCTGCTCACGGGGGCCTTTCCGTATTCCGGGCGGACGGCCCAGCAGTTGATGCTCCAGCACGTCGGCGCCGAGCCCGACCTGGCGGCGCTCCCGGCGGCCGACCGGGCGGCGGTCGGCCGGGCTCTTGCGAAGGCGCCGGAGGACCGGTTCCCGAGTTGCTCCGACTTCGTCCGGGCGGTGGCCCTGGCGGGGGGTGGGAACCCGGGGTCGGGCATCTTCTCGTACCCGGCGACCGTCGCCGACCTGCAACTCGGCGCCGAAACGCGCACCGTACCCGTCAGCACCGTTGTCGTCTCGCGTCCGGCCCCCGCCGTGCCGCCGGTCGCACGGGCGGTGTCCGCGGCACCGACCGACCTGCCGGTCGTGGCCTTCGTCCCGCGGTTGCGCCCGCGGCCCGGCCGCGCCGGCGACCTGACCGCGGCCGAGTTCGTCGAGGCGGTCGTTGCGGCCGCCCGTTACGAGGGCGGCGCGGACGAACCGGCGGCGGACGGGACGCGGTCGTGTCGGTTCCTGTGTACGACCCCGGCGGCGATGCTCCCGTCGAAGTTGACGGACGTGGCGCGGCAGTTCGGGATGACCGTTGAGGAATGGGACGGAGGGGCGGTGCTGCGGCGGGCGGTCGGGCGAAGCGGGCGCGGCTTCTCCGGCGAGGCCCCGGGAGAACTGTGGGTTCTGGTCCAGCGGGCCGCGCCGAGTCCCGAGACGGTGGCCACGGCGGGGCTCGCCGGTGAACTGACGGCGGCCGACCAGAGGACATTCCTGGGTGCCCTGCCCGGAGTATTGGCCGCGGTCCGCGGGGCGGTCGAGACCCTGCGCGACCGCCGGTCTCACCCGCGGTACGCCGTGGGACTCCCCGTCCGCCTCCACCCGCTCGGCACCGACGGGCTGGTCGGAAGTGCCGAGGACGGCGTGTGCGAGGACGTGTCCGCGGGCGGCGTGCGGATCCTGACGCGGACGGCCGCGTCGTGGCGGCGCGTGTATTTGGAGTTCCGGAGCATCGAGGGGGTGGCGGGGAACGCCATGCTCGCGACCGTGGTCCGGTCGGAGCCCGGGCCGGGAGGTCACCTCCTCGCGTGCCGGTTCATGACGGAGTGAGTGGGTTGCCCGGCCCGCTCGTCCTGCATCCAGGCCGAGTGTTCCCCGCCGGGGGAAATCGGTTACGGCTTCTTGCCGTCACTTTGCCTTCCCCGCCGCGAATCCGTCACCGTCCTTCGTCACCACCCACCGGTCGCCGGCGGCGGGGCGGACCGTCGCCGTCTTCCCGTCGGGCCAGGTAAAGGTCAGGTCGGCCGGGCGGCAGCGGGTGTGCGTGAGGGGCACCCGCGGCGGCAGGTCGAACGCCTCGCGCCCGATCGTGTACCGGACCGCCTCGCCGGCCCGGTTCTCGACCGCGAACACGACCGCCGCCGCCTTCGGCCGCCCGAACAGCTGGACCGCGTAGTAGTGCCCGGTCCGGGCGCTGCGGGCGACCGCGACGCCGATGTCGGTCGCGTCCGGGTCGAGGAGGTTCTTGCGGTGCCCCGGCGACTCCTCCCACCCGCCGGCGAACGTGTCCGCGAGCGGGCCGGCGTCGTACCCGCGGGAGTCGTAGGCGTGGGCGATGTTCTCCAGCACCAGGCAGAACACATACCCGTGCCGCTTGACCCGGTCCGCCGGTTGGTTCCCGTCGGCGGTGTGGCCGTACTCGTCACGCGCGGCCATGTGGCTGGCGAAGTACCCGGCCGCCGCCGTGAGCTTCGCGTCGGTCGCGAGCGCGGCGCGGCCGTGCTCCTTGCGGAAGGCGGTCGCCCGGTCCGCGATGCGCTTCGCGACATCGGCGAGGTCCGGCCGCTTCCCGCTGTCGTCGGGCACGTCCGGCACGGCGACGCGCACCACCTCCGGCGGGTCGGCGGGCTGCGCGACGGCCGCCCCGGCGAGCAGGGCGGCCGCGAGACTCAGCGATCGGGGCACGGCCGCCTCCGGTCAGCGGGGGTCGAGGGCGCGCTGCAACTCGCGGGCGGTGTTCCCGAACCCGGCCTTGATCTCGTCCCAGGCGTCGGCCGTGGCGGCGCCGACCCGGCCGAGCCGGTCGTGGAGCGCGGCCCGCTGCTTGCGCAGCTCGGCGAGCCGCGGTTCGAGCCGCCGGCGGGCCTCGGCCCCGGCGTCCTTCGCCTCCGCCTCCAACTGGTCGATCCGGTCGTCGAGGTCGTCCACGACCCCGCGCACACGGGCGGCGTACTCGTCCTTCTGGCGGTACGTGTAGTCCTTCGTCGCCGCCAGCGCCTCGGACACCTCGCGGCGCAGGCCGTCGTCGGTCGTCACGGCCGGGCGAAGGGCCACGACCTGGTTCGCCCCGCCGACCGCCCGATAAGTGACGCGGACGCGCTGGCCGGGCTTCAGCTCGGCGAGCGGGACGGCCTTGCCGCCGACCTCCAGCTTGGACTGCGGGGTGACCGCGAGGTCGAGGGCGCGGTCGCCGGACTTGACGGTCAGCCGGTTGGCGCCCGGGTCGGTGGCGGCGAGCTGGCCGCGGACCGTCTCGTCCGCCGCGGCGCGGGTCGGGCCGAGCGCCAGCACGACGACCACGGCGGCGTGGGAGAGCCGGGTCATGATGCACCTCCTGGTGTGTGAGTTCCGGTCAGGCGCCGGCCTTGCCGCCCTTGATCATGCCGAACACGTGCGCCTTGACCTCCTGGAGCAGCGCCGTGTCCTGCTCGTGGAGCTTGCGGAACATCGCGACGCACTCGGACGACCCGGCGGCCTCGGCGTCCTTCAGGTACTTCTCGTACGCGGCCACGCCCTCGGCCTTGTTCTGGAGGACGGTCACCCAGTCGTACATCAGGTCACTCAGGGGCTTCTTGCTCATCGCGGTCTCCTCGAATCACAGGGGTGCGATCATGTCTCCCCACCGCCCCGCGCCGGCCGGCACCGGGTCCCGGGCGAGCAGTTCCGGATGGTGTTCATGGACGTGGCGGGGCGAGAACGGAGCGAACGAGCCACCGCGTGACTGGCTGCAAACCACGCGCCACCACGAGGCGACGACCCGCGGCCGCGCTCGGTTCGCACACTTCCCTGACGTGTGCCGGTGGGTGACGTGATGCGGACTGCGACCCTCAGGCCAACACCCCTCGGACCACGTGTGCCGGCTCGACGCCGGTCAGCTTGGCGTCGAGCCCCTGGTGCTTGAACGTTAGCTTCTCGTGGTCGATGCCGAGCTGGTGGAGGATCGTCGCGTTCAGGTCGTGGACGCTCACCGGGTTCTCGGTCACGTTGTACCCGAAGTCGTCGGTCGCCCCGTGGGTGACGCCCGGCTTCACACCGCCGCCGGCCATGAGCACCGAGTAGCAGCGCGGGTGGTGGTCGCGGCCGTAGTCGGTCGCCGTCAGCGCCCCCTGGCTGTAGACCGTCCGCCCGAACTCGCCGCCCCACACCACCAGCGTGTCGTCGAGGAGCCCCTTCCGCTTCAGGTCGCGGAGCAGCGCGGCGGTGGGCTGGTCGGTGTCGCGGCACTGCCCGCGGATCGCGGCGGGGAGGCCGCCGTGGTGGTCCCAGCCCATGTGGAACAGCTGCACGAACCGCACCCCGCGCTCGGCCAGCCGGCGCGCCAGCAGGCAGTTCGCCGCGTAGCTGCCGGGGCGGGCCACGTCCGGGCCGTAGGTGTCGAGGAGGGCGCGCGGCTCCTTCGTCGTGTCGAGCAGTTCGGGCACGCTCGTCTGCATGCGGAACGCCATCTCGTACTGGGCGATGCGGGCCTGCGTCTCCGGGTCGCCGATCGCGTCGAAGTGCTGGCGGTTGAGCGCGGCGAGGCGGTCGAGCGTGGCGCGGCGGGCGGCCGGGTCCACTCCCGGCGGGTTCGACAGGTACAGCACCGCGTCGCCGGTGTTGCGGAACTTGACCCCCTGGTGCCGGCCGGGGAGGAAGCCGGCGCCCCAGAGGCGGTCGTACAGCGGCTGGTCGTCGCGCCGGCCGCTGCCGAACGACGTGAGGACGACGTAGGCCGGCAGACTCTGGTTCTCGCTGCCGAGGCCGTAGCTGGCCCACGCCCCGATGCTCGGCCGGCCGGCGAGCTGGTTGCCGGTCTGGCAGAAGGTGATGGCCGGGTCGTGGTTGATCGCCTCGGTGTGGACCGACCGGATCATCGTCAGGTCGTCGGCGACCGTCGCCAGGTGCGGCAGCAGCTCGCTGAGCCACAGCCCGCCCTTGCCGTGCCGCGCGAACTTGAACATCGACGGGGCGGTGGGGAAGGTCGCTTGCCCGCTGGTCATGGTGGTGAGGCGCTGGCCGCGGCGGATGCTCTCGGGGAGGTTCTCGCCGCGGCGGCGGTCGAGCTGCGGCTTGGGGTCGAACAGGTCCAGCTGCGACGGGGCGCCGGACTGGAACAGGTAGATGACGCGCTTCGCCTTCGCGACCGGGAGGCGGTACGACGGCTCGCCGGGCTGCGCTCGCGCGCTCAGCGCGGTGAGCGCGGCGGCGCCGAGCGCGGTCGAGTGGCGAAGGAACAGGCGGCGGTTGAGTGCGTCGGCGGGGTAGTGTGTCATGGAGTCATCCGGGGCACGGGGCGGAACGTGGGGCCGGTTTCCAACCGGCCTGGGTACGCAAGGCCGGTTGGAAACCGGCCCCACGACAGCGGCCACGACTCACTCGCGGGTTACGACTTCGTCCAGGTTCAGCAGCACGTTCGCGGTCAGCGTCAGCGCCGCGAGTTCGGCGTCGGCCGCGCCCGCCAGTCGCGCCGCCGCGTCCGGGGCGGCGCGGTATCGCGCCAGGTCGGCAGCGTAGCCGTCGGCGAGCACGGCCAGTTCCGCCGCGGTCGGGCGGCGCGCCGTCACCAGCCGGAAGCCGTAGGTCAGCGGGTCGGCGCCGCCCTCACTCTTCATGCGTGTGGCGAGCGCCCGCGCCGCCTCGACGTAGGTGAACTCGTTGAGCAGCGCCAGCGCCTGCAGCGGCGTGTTCGTCCGCGACCGGCGGACGGTACACACCTCGCGGTTCGGGGCGTCGAACAACAGCATCGTCGGCGGGGCGGCGGTCCGCTTCCAGACGGTGTACATCGTCCGGCGGTGGCGGTCCGGGCCGGGGTCCATCTTGTAGTTCCGCAGGTCGCCGTACACGCTCACCTCGTCCCACACCCCGGCCGGCATGTACGGCCG
>DASPHQ010001296.1:0-2922 GCA_035629595.1 Urbifossiella sp.
TGGGGTCACGGGTCATCCTCGGGTGGGTCGTGGGCGAACGACCGGGAGGATGCCGACCGCGGGTCAAAGCGCAAGGGTAAAAGTGACAATCCGAGAGGACCGGTCGAACCAGCGATCCCCCGCGAAGCGGGTTAGTTCAACAAGTGATTCGGATGCGCCGTGCGCAGCCTATCCCGCTGGCGAGGCCGCAGTTTCGCCGCGCCAGCCTGTCGGCTGGCCAGGCTAACCGACACGCGGGCGGGTGTCAAACCGTACGCACGAACCCACGCGGGCTCACCCCATACGTCAATCACTGCCGACCCGCTATCCTCACCTCATCCCTCGTCCCTCAACCCGCGTCCCTTCCGCCATGCCCGACTGGTCCGCCGCCCGCGCCGCGGTCATGCTCGACCCCGCCGTCACCATGCTCAACGCCGGGTCGTTCGGACCCGTGCCGCGACCCATGTTCGACCGCGCCACCGAGCTGCGCCGCCAACTCGCCGCGATCGATCGCCGGAAGCAAGTCCCACCGTCCTGCCGATCCGGGCCGGCAGCAGCAGACCGGTCTCCTCGCCGTACTGCAACGCGAAGAGAGAGTCCGATGCCCATCGCGCGTCGTGGTGCGCATCGGGATGTGGATTGATCTCCGAGCGGATGCCTCGACACGGACGGGATTCGCGCGTGGGCCGAAATGTACTCCCCCTAAACCTCGCATCCGGCACTTTCACCATAACTAATAGAACAGGCATAATCGTTGCTGTTTACCAATTCGCTCTCGCAACTCGCGACTCGCCCTAGCCCCTCGCCCTAGCCCCTCGCCCTAGCCCCTCGCCCGACCCATCCCGCGACCGGCGGACCGACGCCACTACCTCGGGCAAGCCCTGAGGTAGTCGGCCCGTAACGCCACGGAGTACCGCTGATGATCCTGACTCGCTGGTTCAACACCCGCCGCCCCACGACCTCGCGGACCGGCCCGCCGGTGGCCCCGCCCCGCTTCCGCCCGATGATGGAGGGGATGGAGGACCGGGCGGTCCCCGCCAACCTGCTCAACATCACCGACGTCGACCTGACCGGCCTCAGCGTCCTCAACGGCGTCCTGACGGCCACCGGGGGGACCGTCGAGGGTACCCTCGCCGGCCTGCCGTTCGCCACCGACATCACCAACCTCACCCTCCAGCTGATCCCGGACGACCCCGGCACGACCGGGGTGGAGTGCTCGATCCTGAGCCTCGAACTGGCCCCCATCGACGTCGACCTCCTCGGCCTGCACGTCGACACCAGCGCGATCTGCCTGGACGTCACGGCCACCGAGGGCGGGGGCCTGCTGGGCAGCCTGCTGTGCGGCCTCGCCGACGGGCTCCCGCTGCTGGGCAACCTCCCGATCCTCAGCGGGCTCGGGGGTCTCAACGACGTGGTGGGCGACATCCTCGGCGCCGTGCTGGGTGGTGCCCTGACCAGCGCGGGCGCCCC
The DNA here is from genome assembly GCA_035629595.1 of Urbifossiella sp. Lineage (GTDB taxonomy): Bacteria > Planctomycetota > Planctomycetia > Gemmatales > Gemmataceae > Urbifossiella. Next base: position 1,450 of record DASPHQ010001296.1, read on the forward strand.
GGCGGCCGGCGCCGAGGACATCTGCGACGGGGAGTGCGAGGTCCTCGACCTGGCCCTCGGCCCGGTGGACCTGAGCCTGCTCGGCCTGAACGTCAGCCTCGACAACTGCGAGGACGGCCCGGTCCAGGTGTGCGTCAGCGCGTCGGAGGGCGAGGGTCTGCTCGGCGACCTGCTGTGCGGGCTGGCCGGCGGCGGCATCGACCTCGGCGAACTGACGGCCGACCCGCTCCAGAACCTGACCCAGAAGGACGTCGACAAGCTCGTCAAGCAGGGCACGAAGCTCGCGGCCGACGGCGACCTGTCCCTCCAGGACGTGACCAAGCTGGTCGACCAGTTCGAGCGCCTGGCGCGGCGGTAGGCAGCGGCATCCGCTACCGCCGGGCATGACGCCACGCCGACGTTACCCGACCCCGGCAGACGGTGTCCGGCACGGCGGATCGGGAGCACCCGGGCTCATCGCCCGGGTGTTTCTCTTTACCCGGCCGCCCGGTACAGCGACCGCGGGTGTGGTCTGCCTTCACGTCGCATCACACCGAGCAGCGGGATGCGCCACGTGCGGCGTTTATGCTCCACTCGCCCGACCGACCCGCTATTCTCACCTCGTCCCCCGTCCCACACCCCGCGTCCCTTCCGCCATGCCCGACTGGTCCGCCGCCCGCGCCGCGGTCATGCTCGACCCCGCCGTCACCATGCTCAACGCCGGGTCGTTCGGACCCGTGCCGCGACCCGTGTTCGACCGCGGCACCGAGCTGCGCCGACAACTCGCCGAAGGGCCGACGAACTTCCTCGTCCGCACCGTGCCGCCGCTCCTGTGGGCCGCCCGCGAGCGCGCCGCCGCGTTCCTCGGCACCCGGCCGGAACGGTTCGTCTTCACGTCGAACGTGTCCGCGGCGATCAACCTCGTCGCGTCCGGGCTGCCGGACGTGGAGCCCGGCGAGGTACTCCTCACCGACCACGAGTACGGCTGCATGGTGTGGGTGTGGGAACGCTTCGCCGCCCGCCGCGGCCTCACCCTCCGCACCTTCCCGCTGCCGACCATGGCGACCGACCCCGCCGCGATCGTCGCCGCCGCGGAACGCGCCTTCACCGACCGCACCCGGCTGTTCTTCTTCAGTCACGTCCTGTCGCCGACCGGGCTGGTGCTGCCGGCCGCGGAGTTGTGCGCCGCGGCGCGGCGGCGGGGGATTCGCACCGTGGTCGACGGGGCGCATGCCCCCGGGATGTTGGCGCTGGACGTCGACGCGGTCGGGGCCGACTTCTACGCCGGGAACCTGCACAAGTGGGTGCTGGCGCCGACGGGAGCCGGCTTCCTGGCGCTCGGGGCGGCGAACCGCGACGCGCTCGAACCGCTGCACGTCAGCTGGGGCTACAAGCCGGACAGTTACCCGCTCGGCGACCCGCGCGGCAGCGCGCACCCGGACGCGCCCGACGCCTTCGGCTCGACGCCGCGCGTGCGTTTCCTGGAGTTCGAGG
>DASPHQ010001297.1:0-4122 GCA_035629595.1 Urbifossiella sp.
CGGGAGTTCGTGGACGGCGAGTCGGCCGCCGACGTGGTCGCCCGGGTGGCCGGCGGCGACAAGCCGAGCTGGAGCCGGGCGGCCCGGGTGGTCGTCCACCTCGCCCGGGCCTTGCACGGCCTGGCGGAGCACCGGCTGATCCACGGGAACATCACCCCGCGGAACGTGCTCATCCGCAAGGCCGACCACGCCGCCCTGCTCACCGACCTGGGGCTGGCCGACGCCCTCGCGGGGAGCAGGTTGCAGGAGTCGTTCCGGGAGGCGAAACTGCTCGCCGAGCTGCCGTACCTCGCGCCGGAGCAGTCAGAACCCGGCGCGTTCGTGGACGAGTCGGCGGACCTGTACGCGGTGGGTGCGGTGGCGTACGCGCTGATCCTGGGGCGTCCGCCGGTGGGGGGCACGTCGGCGGCGGAGATCGTGGCGAACGCGCACGCCGGCCGGGTGACGCGGCCGGGGTTGTCGTACAAGAAGGTGCCGGCGGCGTTCGACGCGGTGGTGATGAAGCTGCTGGCGTGCCACCAGGAGGACCGCTACTCGAACGCGGCCGAGCTGCTGGCCGACCTGGCGCCGATCGCCGAGGCGCACGACATCAAGGTGGGGTGACCACGCCGGAGGCCGGTGATGAACAGGCGCGGGCTGTGGATACCGGTTGCCGCGGCGCTCGTCGCCGCCGTCTGGCTGACGCCGGAATTCGTGCGGCTCCCAAGTCGCTGGTCCGTCGGGTACAGCCCCCTTGAAGTCCCGCCGAGCTTTCCTGCTTCGACGGTCGTCCGAGACGACCGCCCGGTATTCCACATCGACCCCGCCCGCCCGTGGCGAATCGTCCTCGGCCGCGATACCTGGCCGGCCGGGCTCGGAACCGTCACGCTCGACCAGACCGGCCGCGTCACCATGTACCAACCGATCCGGAACCGGGAGGGGGATGCCATCGTGTTCGGCTGGGAGACGGCGGAGGTTGTCCTCCCACCGGATGCGGTCGCGGCCGTGCTCGCCGCGGTGGCGTCGGACCGGCTGACCGATCTGGATCGGGAGTACACCGCCGATGTGTGCGACGGCTCGATGTGGATTCTTCTCATCCGCCAGGGTGAGCACGAAAAGTCGGTCAATTTCAGCAACCACTTCCCGGACGCGATCGTCCGATTCGCGGGGCAGCTGGACGAGATTATTGCGACGACCGCCGGTCCGCGCCTCTGGTGGCGGCCGGTGTCGGCGGCCGATTCCCGCGGGCCCGGGGGCGAGTTGTGGGACAGCCTTCGCCGGTGAGCGCGGCGGGCGGATAATGTGACGGGGTCACCGGGCGGTCTGCTCGAACTCGCCGGGTGAGGTATTCTGACCGCGGAAGGGGGAGAGCCGTGTCCACGCTCACCATTGAAGAAGCCCAGGCGCAGCTGCCTCAGTTGCTCGACGAGCTGGCGCCCGGCGGGGAAGTCGTCATCACCCGCGGGGGGAAGCCCGTCGGCCGGCTGCTGCCGCCGGAGTTGCCGAAGGGCGTGCCGATCTACGGGCGCGGGAAGGGGAAGGTTCTTGACATGGCGCCAGACTTCGACGCCCCGCTCGACGACTTCAAGGAGTACACGGAGTGACGCTCCTGCTCGATACCCACGTCTTGCTCTGGTACTACAAGACGAACCCGAAGATGTCGGCAACAGCGCTGGCTCTCGTCGCCGACCCCGCCAACGAGAAGTTCGTCAGCCCCGCGTCGTACTGGGAAATCGCCATTAAACTCGGGACGGGAAAGCTCACCCTGTCCGAGCCGTTCCCGGACTTCATCCAGCACGCCGTTTTCGACAACGGCTTTGCCGTCCTGCCTGTCGAGCCGCGGCACTGCGATCCGCTCGTGACGCTCCCCCGGCACCACAACGACCCCTTCGACCGGCTCATCGTCTCGCAAGCCATTGTCGAAGGAATCTCGATCGTCGGCGCCGACACCGCGTTCGATGCGTACCCCGTTCAACGGCTGTGGTGACGAGAGCCGCCCAAACTGTTACGCCGGTGGAGCTAACGTCGAAAGTGCGGGTTGCGGCTGGATCGAACCGCCGTCATTCTGGCGGCGTGACATGTTTCCGCGACCCGGTGGGGGGGGCGGCGGAAACAATAATCTCGGCCCGAATGGACCGCGCGACTTGACAGGGGACGAACCAGCGGAGCGGGAGGGATTCGAACCCTCGATACGGGGAAACCGTATACGGCATTTCCAGTGCCGCCTCTTCAACCACTCGAGCACCGCTCCGACGCCCGGACACGTCCTGACCCGGGCGGGTTCGTCGGAACGCAGATCATGCTAGCGGCCGCCGCCGGGCTGGGCAACCACACGCTCCGCCGGGTGCACCACCGCCCCGTTCGGCTTGTCCACCCCCTCCAACACCTCGTCCGACACCACCGTCGTCGCCGACGCCCGCCGACGCGTGCCGCCGCCGCCGTCGGCCCGCTCCACCGACACCACGTAGCCGTTGCGCCACGTCACCTTCACGTCGTTGCGGCCGTCGTTCACCTCGATCGAGCCGTCCGAGTCGTCGTCGTCGTCGAAGTCGCTGCCGGTCGAGCCGTGCCAGCGCGGCATGTTGCTGGCGGCGTCGAGGATGCGGGCCGCCTGCGAGATGTGCATCCCCGGCTTCACCCGCTCCACCGACGCCGTCTGCTGCGCCTCCTGCTCCTCCCGCGCCTCCTGCTTGAAGTAGAAGCGCACCCCCGCGATCGTCACGGTGATGACGGCGGCGCCGATGCCCTTCACGAGCAGCCAGTTGATGCCGCTGCCGCCGGCGGCGCGCTTGCGGCGGCCGAACTCGTCCTCGGGGTTCGTGGCGAGCCCCTTGATCGGCGCGGCGGCCTTGCCGGCCGGCGGCAGGAAGGTGAACTTCAGTGCCGCGGAGCAGTCGGGGCACGCGGCGGGGGCGTTGTCGGCGGTGTAGAACCCGCACCCTTCGCACAGTTTGGGCATGACTCGTTCCCGGGGTGGGTGGGACACCGGGACTGTAGATCACGAACCGGGTGCGGTCGCATCGGTCGCAGGAACTGTGATGGCGCCTCAGCGCGGTTGAGGCTCCGCCTGAACATGCGGCGACCGCGTGGGCGGCCACGTGTTGACGGCGGCGCCCCCGACCGCGTAGGATCACCGCTGACGCCTAAACCCGCCGGTCGTACCGGGGGGTGCGGGGGAACCATCCGCCTCGCGGAAACGCGGGGCCGGGGCGTAGGTCGCAGCGAACCCGCGACCGGGCCACTTCCAAGGCCTAGCCCGTCAGCTAACCCCGTCGGCATTTGGGAGGGTCGGTCCACGTCCCCGCCGCACCCGCGGCCGACGCCCGCCCCTGGTTGAAGCCACTGCCGCTCCGTCTCGGCCCGGCCGCGCGCCGGACCGGACACGCGCGGCAGCACGGGGTACCCGCCGATGTCACCGGAGTCGTTCCTGTCCCGCCTGCGCGCGGCCGTGGTCGGCCGCGCCCGCGACCTGTCCGACCGGTCGCTGTTCCACAAGACCTCGCTGGTCGCCGTCCTCGCCTGGGTCGGCCTCGGGGCCGACGGGCTGTCGTCGTCGTGCTACGGACCGGAGGAGACGTTCCGCGCCCTGCTCGCGTATCCGTCGCTGGCGCTGCTCATCGCCTTCGCCTGCGCCGCCACCGTGGCGATCATCTGCGCCAGCTACCGGCAGGTGATCGAGCGCTTCCCCGGCGGCGGCGGCGGCTACCTCGTCGCCAGCAAGCTCCTCGGGCCGCGCGCCGGGCTGGTGTCCGGCTCGGCCCTCCTCGTGGACTACGTCCTCACCATCGCCATCTCGGTGGCCAGCGGGGCCGACGCCTTCTTCTCGCTGCTGCCGGCCGAGTACCAGCCGTGGAAGCTCCCCGCGGCGCTGGCCGGGATCGCGGCCATGACCGTGCTGAACCTCCGCGGCGTCCGCGAGTCGGTGGTGATCTGGGCGCCGATCTTCTTCGGGTTCGTGGTCACGCACGCGGCCGCCATCCTGCTGGCCGTCGGCGCCCACCTCGGCGACCTGGGCGGCCTCGCGGACACCACCGGCACCGAGCTGGCCGCGGCGCGGTCCGAGCTGGGCCTCGCCGGCGTCGCGGTGCTGCTGCTGAGGGCGTTCAGCGTCGGGGCCGGCACGTACACCGGCATCGAGGCCGT
>DASPHQ010001298.1:0-3022 GCA_035629595.1 Urbifossiella sp.
TGCAACGCCGCGAGCGGCGAAGCCCCGAGCCCGACACACACCGCCCCGAGGACGACCCGATGAGTGAATCGACCCGCCGCCTCCCCGTGTACCTCGTCCTGGACGTGTCCGGGTCGATGTCCGGCGACCCGATCGAGGCCGTGAAGATGGGCCTGAAGGCCCTCCTGTCGGACCTCCAGGACAACCCGCAGGCGCTCGAGACCGTGTGGCTGAGCGTCATCACGTTCGGCAGCTCGGCCCGGCAGGTGGTGCCGCTGACCGAGATCGGCGCGTTCAGCGAGCCGCCGCTGACGATCGAGGGGAGCACCAACCTCGCCGACGCCCTCAAGGTGCTCAAGGCGGCGATCACGAAGGAAGTCCGCAAGAACACCGCGACGCAGAAGGGTGACTGGAAGCCGCTCATCTTCCTGATGACCGACGGCGCCCCCGACCCCGGCTGGGAGGCGGCGGCCGACGACATCAAGAAGCTGAAGCCGGGCAACCTCATCGCCTGCGCCGTCGGCCCTGCGGCGGACACGACCGTGCTGAAGCGGATCACCGAGATCGTGCTCAAGATGTCCGACTGCTCGCCGGGCACGCTCGGGGCGTTCATGAAGTGGATGACGGACTCGGTGACGCGGACGAGCGTGAGCGTCGGCACGAAGGGGGACGCGGCGATCGACCTGCCGGCGCTCCCGGCCGACAAGGGGATCGTGATCGTGCCGTGACGTGACCTTTCAGCCGGTAGCGCTCGGTCGGAATCCGGGACGGTGGCTCGGGTTTTAGCCCGGAGGGCGTCGGCGTGTAGCCCGGGGTGGAACCCCGGGCGGCCTGCGGCGTGGCCGGTGGGTGCCACGCGGATCGAACTCCGCCGTCGGCCGCCCGGGGTTCCACCCCGGGCTACACGCCGACGCCCTCCGGGCTAAAACCGAGGGCTTCGACAGAGCAAGCCGGTGGGAGACCGCCCGATGGCCGACTGGGACCCGACGACCGACCGCCGGCTGCCGGTCTACCTGCTGCTCGACTGCTCCGGGTCGATGACCGGCGACCCGATCGCCGCCATCCAGGTCGGCATGAGCGTGCTGGTGCAGGAGCTGCGCGACGACCCGTACGCCCTCGAAACGGTGTGGCTGAGCGTCATCACGTTCGCCAGCACGGCCGACCAGGCGGTTCCGCTCACCGACCTCAACGAGGTGGACGTACCCCCGCTCGAAGCCGGCGGCAGCACCGCCCTCGGCGAGGCGCTCGAACTGCTCGAAGAACGCGTCGCGGCCGAGGTGCGGCGGGCCGGCGGCGGGCAGAAGGCCGACTGGAAGCCGATGGTGTTCGTGTTCACCGACGGCGAGCCGACCGACAGTTGGCGGCCGGTGGCGGCCCGGCTGCGGGCGGCGAACACCGTCAACCTGATCGTGTGCGGGGCGGGGCCGGCCGTCCACGACGGCACCCTGCGGGAGCTGTCCGACACGTTCGTCCACATCCAGGACACCGCCCCCGGCACCCTCGGGTCGTTCCTGAAGTGGGTCACCGCCAGCGTGGCGGCGGCCAGCCACGCCGCCGGGACCGGGCGGGAGGTGGTGCCGCCGGCCGACGTGCCGGGCGCCGCACCCGCCGGAGAACTCGCATGACCGACCCGTCGTCCCCCCCGCCGCCGCCGGACGGCGAAATCCGCATCGAGGTCACCCCGGCCGACCACGTGCCCGACTTCGACCTGCAACTCGACACCGACGCGCCCGCGCTCGCCGTGCCGCCGCCGCTGCCCCCACAGCTGCCGCCGCCGCTTCCTGCGCAGTTGCCCCCGCCGCTTCCCCCGCCGCCCGCAGCGGTGAAGCGCGCGGAGTGGAAGGTGCTCGAACCGGACGAGCGGACGGACCCGGTGCCGCACGAGGCGTTCGAGGCGGGGCCGGCGCAGCCGGGGTGGGAGGTGGTGGCGGCGAGCGTCCGCGGGAAGCTGCACGCCCACAAGGGGCAGTGGCGCGAGGACAGCTACAAGTGGGCGACCGCCGACGGGTGGACCATCCTCGCCGTGTCCGACGGCGCCGGCAGCGCCCGCCTGTCGCGGGTCGGGTCGCGGCTCGCCTGTGACACCGCGGTGTCACGCCTTCAGAAGCTCCTCGCCGGGTACGCCGTCGCCCCCGCCGCCGGCCAGCCCGCCGACGCCGACCTGCAGCGCGTCCGCGAGTTCCTCCGCTCCGCCGCCGACCAGGCCCGGCTGGCGGTGCTCCACGAGGCGCGGGCGCGGTCGGCGCCGATCAAGGACTTTTCCGCCACCCTGCTCCTCGCCGTCGTCGCCCCGTGGGCCGACCGCCACCTCGTCGCCGTACTCCAGGCCGGCGACGGCGCCGTCGGCGTGATGGCCACCGACGGCGTGAAGCGGCTCGGCGTCTCCGACCACGGCGAGTATTCGAGCGAGACGCGGTTCCTCACCACGCCGGGGATGGAGCTCGAATACTCGAACCGCGTCGTGTTCAGTCTGCCGGCCGGGCTGCGGGCGGTGGCGCTGATGTCCGACGGCGTGTCCGACGACTTTTACCCCGAGGACAAGCGGCTCGGCGAGCTGTTCACCGCGGGCGCCATCGACGGGCTGGCGGCGCGCGACGGCGGGCCGCTGCCGGGGCTGCCGGCGGTGGCCGCCGACCCGCGCGGCGGCGCGGCGCTGTGCGACTGGCTGCGGTACGAGAAGCGCGGCTCGTCCGACGACCGCACCCTGGTCCTGCTGCACCGGAGTGCGCCGTGAAGACCGAGACGGCGACCCTGACGGACGGCCGGCGCGTCGAGTTCGTCCCCACGGTGATCGGCGAGGGCGGGTTCAAGCGGGTGTACTTCACGAAGGACCGCACCTCCGTGGTGTGCCTGTACAAGGACCAGGCCCGGGCCACCGAGCCGCGCCAGCTGCAGCGCGTGCAGAAGCTCCTCACCGACTTCAACCCCACCCTCCACGCCGACACCGGCCGGTACTTCGCCGACCTCTTCTGTTGGCCGACCGGTATCATCACCGCGCCCGAGTTCGGCATCCTCGCCCCGGCGTACCCCGGGCACTTCTTCT